>DATEOS010000426.1:0-9982 GCA_035273815.1 Candidatus Limnocylindria bacterium | reverse complement strand
CTCGAGCACCGCGCCCTCGAAGACGCGCAGTCGCCCGAACGGCAGGGCCACGATCATCCGGTCCCACCGATTCGTCAGCCTGAGCGGCGGCCGCGAGGCGACGGCCCAGGGCTGGATCGGGAGCCCGGACTCGCGCGCGACGATGACCACCCCCGGCTTCGCCACTCGATACGGGCCGGACGGGCCGTCGCAGCTCACCACTAGCAGGTGGCCCAAGCGCCCGAGCGCGGCCATCTCGCGGGCCATGGCGGCGGCCTCGGTCCGGGCGCTCTTGCCCTCATCGGGCAGGGTCACCACCTTGGCGCCGAAGGAGCGCAGCATGGTGTTCATCACGATCCCGCGAAAGCCACGCGTGCTGAATGACACGGCAGGATCGTTCCGCCTCAGCTTCCAGGCGGCGATGGCGCCGACCAAGTTCGACTCGTGCCAGATGGCATAGATCACCTGGTCCCGGTTGATGGGCGGTCCTGAGAACCGGGCGGTGCGGCCGACGAGCCAAACGTAGGCGGCCAGGCATCGCCCGAAGAACCGGGCCAGCCAGGCGTATTGCGTCGGCTCCTCGGCATCGATGGTCCGCCCCGTGATGGCCGGCGGAGTCATCGGCTCAGAGATATCGGTCCCCGACCTTGCGCGCGATCTCGTCGAGCACCGGCTTGATCTCTTCCGCCCGGTCCCGGGCGCAGACGAGCAGCGCGTCGGGGGTGTCGACGATGATCACGTCCTCCAGGCCGACAGTGACGACCAGGCGGTCGCCGCCATGCACCAGCACCCGCTTCGAGTCGCGGTCGAGGTGCTCGCCGGAGGCGACGAGGCTGTTGCCGCTCTTGGTCGAAAGGGCCTCCAGGAGGGCCGACCATGAGCCGATGTCGCTCCATCCGGCTTCCAGCGGCACCACCGCCACGCGTCCCTCGGCGGCGGCCTGCTCGGCGATACCGGCGTCGATCTGGATAGCCGGGATCGGCTCCAGCAGATCTCGCACGTCACTTATCCAGCCCGGCGTGCGATGCAGCGCCGCGACCTGGTCCAGGGCGGCGGCCAGCTCGGGCTGAAATCGCTCCATTGCCTGCCGGAAGGCATACACCCGCCACACGAAGATGCCCGCGTTCCACAGGTAGCCGCCCTCGTCCAGGAACTTCGCCGCCTGGTCCGCGTCGGGCTTCTCAACGAACCGCTCCACCAGCGCCGTGGTCACGGCCTCGTGCATGGGCTCACCGACCTTGATGTAGCCGTAGCCAATGGCAGCGTGGGACGGCACCACGCCCAGCGTGACCAGGTAGCCGCGCTCCGCGGCCGTGATGGCCTGGCGCATGGCCTCGGTGAACGACTCCTCATCGGCGAGGTAGTGATCGGCCGGAAGCACGAGCGCGATCTCATCCGACTCGCGACGCGCCATGACCGTGGCGAGCCCTGCGGCCACCGCGGTCGATCGTGCCAGCGGCTCGCCCAGGACGTTGTCGGCGGGCAGCTGCGGCAGCTGCTCCTGGGTGGCGCGCACGTGCGCCTGCGAGGTGATGACATAGATATCGTGCGGCTTCAGGAGCGCGCCCAGCCGCGCGACGGTCTGCTGCAGCAGGCTGGTGTCGCCGGTCAGCGCCAGCAGCTGCTTCGGCGAGCGGCGGCGGGAGAGGGGCCAGAGCCGCGTGCCGACGCCTCCGGCCATGACGATGGCGAACATCGGTCTGACCGTACCACCTGCACCCGTGGACGGGCGCGGGCTAGCTGCCCGCCTCCTCCTCCAGCCGCTCACCGAGCTCCTGGGTGCGGCGATAGGCAGCCCACACCGCGTCGGACAGGACGGTCCGCAGCCTCCCCTTCTCCAGCTCGTAGATCGCCGCCGCGCTGGTACCGCCCGGCGAGGTGACGGCGTTCCTCAGCTGGGCGGGATGCAGCTCCGACTGCGCGGCGTACTCGGCGGAGCCGATCAGCGTCTCGACAACCAGGTCGTGCGCAAGCTCGCGCGGGAAGCCCAGGTGCACCCCCGCATCGATCAGCGCTTCCATCACGGCGAACAGGTAGGTCGGGCCTGTCCCCGACAGGGCGGTGGCCATGGCCACGAACGCCTCGTCGCCAACCTCCTTCTCGGAGCCGATGGCGCGCAGGACCGACTTTGCCAGCTCGCGCTGCCGGGCCGTACAGGCCGATGACGCCGTCCAGACGGTGATGCCTCGCCGGATCTGGGATGGGGTGTTGGGCATGGCGCGGACCACGGCCGTGTGGCCGAGCCCGGTGGTCAGCGTGCGCAGCGTGGCGCCGGCCACGATCGACAGCACCACCTGCCCCTTCCCCAGCGTGGGTCCGACCTCGCGCATGACGGAGCGCAGCATCTGCGGCTTGACCGCCACGACCACGATGTCAGCGCCCGGCACCGCCTCCGCGTTGCGGGTCACCATGGTGATCCCGTGGCGCGCTGTGAGCACGTCGCGCCGATCGCGCCGCGGATGCGAGGCGATCAAACGGGAAGCGGCGACTGCCTTGTCGGCCAGCAGGCCCGCGATCATGGCCTCGGCCATCACACCGGCGCCGACGATCGCGACTCGCATGTCGCGTCGCGCATCCCGTCGCGTCGTCATCAGACCTCCTTCTCCTCGCCGCGCAGTTCGCGTGCGGCCGCGATCTCGTCCGGTGGGGCCACGGCTCGCTCGAGCAGCTCCTCCGCCACCTGCCCCAGGCGCCGGGCCGTGGTCACGTCGGACAGGTCCATCGCGGCGCGACCCATGCCCAGCGCCGCCAGCCCCTGCTCGCGCTCGGCGCCCAGATCGCGTGCCTCGCTGATCGCCTCGGCATAGTAGCGGCGCGCACTCAGCGGATCGCCGGCGGCGGTCCGCAGGTCGCCGATCAGCCGTGCCGCGCGCGTCGCCTCCAGTTCCATACCGGCGCGCTCGAAGTGCCACAGCGCTCGATGGCCCCAGATGTCCGCCGGCCACCACTCGCCGGCGGCGGCTGAGCGCTCCATCGCCGTCGTGGCGGCCTCGCCAGCGGCCGGGTGATCGGCAGCGGAGGCGGCGTAGAGGTACGGCGCCGCCATCTCGGAGCGGCGCAGCGTGACGGGCAGCTCAGGCAGCGCGCGGGCAGACGGCGTCGGCTGCCCACCGACCCAGCGTCGCAACCGAGCCACGGTTCGTGACAGCGGGCCTGGCGGCGGCTCGCCCCAGCGCACCGGCGACGCACGCCGCGCCGGAGGCGCCATCGATCAGCTGGAGAGCGTGGCCTCGCCGCGCGCGCCTGATGCGTCACGCAGCGCCTGGGCGCGATCGGTGCGCTCCCAGGGAAGGTCAAGGTCGCTGCGACCGAAGTGGCCGTACGCGGCGGTCGGCCGGTAGATGGGCGCGCGCAGGCCAAGCGACGCAATGATCGCGCCCGGCCGCAGGTCGAAATGCTCGCCGATCAGCGCCGCGATCCGCTCGTCGGGGATGCGCCCCGTGCCGAAGGTCTCGACGTTCACGGCCAGCGGCCGCGCCACGCCGATGGCGTACGCCAGCTGCAGCTCGAAGCGCCGCGCCAGGCCGGCGGCGACCACGTTCTTCGCCACGTAGCGCGCCATGTAGGCGCCTGAGCGATCAACCTTCGTCGGGTCCTTGCCACTGAAGCTGCCGCCGCCGTGGCGAGCCATGCCGCCGTAGGTGTCGACGATGATCTTGCGGCCGGAAAGGCCCGAGTCACCCATGGGTCCGCCGATGACAAAGCGCCCGGTGGGATTGACCAGGTAGCGCGTGCGGTCGTCCAGCAGCTCGTCCGGCACGGCCTGGCGCACGACCACGTCGCGCACCGCATCGGTCAGGACGTCCATGCCGACCTCCGGATCGTGCTGCGTGCTGACCACCACCGTGTCGACCCGCAGTGGCCGCCCGTCGAGGTCGTACTCGACCGTCACCTGGCTCTTGCCGTCGGGCCGCAGGAATGGAAGGGTCCCCTCCTTGCGCACCTCCGCCAGCCGTCGCGCCACCTGGTGGGCGAGCTGGATCGGCATCGGCATCAGCTCCGGCGTCTCGTCGGTGGCATAGCCGAACATCATTCCCTGGTCGCCGGCCCCCAGCTCGTCCGGATCGGTCCCCTGCTTGGCCTCGAGGGCGTGGTCCACGCCCAGGGCGATGTCGGGCGACTGCTCCTTGATGGCGACCAGCGTTCCGCAGGTCTCCCAGTCGAAGCCGAGGCGACTGTCGTCGTAGCCGATTTCGCGCACCGTCCGGCGCACGATGCTCTGAACATCGCAGTAGGCCTCGGTGGTCAGCTCGCCCAGCACCAGCACCAGGCCGGTGGTCGCGGTCACCTCGATCGCCGCGCGGGCCGACGCGTCCTTGGCCAGGACGTCGTCCAGGATCGCGTCGGCGACGGCGTCGCAGAGCTTGTCCGGGTGGCCCTCGGTGACCGATTCGGAGGTGAAGGGGACGCGGCGCTGCTGGTCACGCATGGTCACGAGTGTACCGCGCGCTCCGGGACCCGACGGGCGCGGGTATGCTGCCCGATCGTGCGTCGACCGACATCCCCGATGTGGAACAACGGCGCGTTCGTCCGCTTCTGGACGGGCCGAACGATTTCCATCTTCGGCTCGCTCATTACCCGCATGGCGCTGCCGTTCGTCGCCATCCTGGTGCTGAATGCTGGCGCCGTAGAGGTCGCGCTTCTCCGATCGGTTGATCTGGCCGGCGCACTCGTCTTCGGCCTTTTCGCAGGTGTCTGGGTCGATCGCCTGCGCCGCCGGCCCGTATTGATCTGGTCCGATCTTTTGCGGGGCGCGCTGCTCGTATCGATCCCGGCAGCCTATGTCCTGGGCGCGCTGACCCTGGCCCAGGTCTTCGTCGTCGCCGGTCTGGCGGCCGTTCTGTCTACCTTCGCCGATGCGGCCGATAACGCGTATCTGCCGACGATCGTGGATCGGGAATCGCTTGTGCCCGCCAATGGCGCGCTGGCCGCGAGCGGCTCGGCGGCGGAGTTCACCGCATTCGGCATCAGCGGGTTCCTGGTCCAGCTTCTGACCGCTCCGATCGCCATCCTGATCGATGCGGTGTCATTCCTCGCCTCAGCCGTGCTTGTATTTTCCATTCGACGGCCCGAGCCTCCGCCGCCTCCGCCCGAGCACCGGGAGCCGGTGCGGCGCGAGATCGCCGAAGGGCTGGCCATCACGTTCCGCGACCCCGTTCTCCGCGCCTTCGTGCTCGGTCAGATGGCGCAGTCGGCGATGTGGGGTGTCTTCGGCGCGGTGTGGATCCTGTTCGCGACACAGGA
Source organism: Candidatus Limnocylindria bacterium (assembly GCA_035273815.1). Lineage (GTDB taxonomy): Bacteria > Chloroflexota > Limnocylindria > QHBO01 > QHBO01 > DASSCW01. Next base: position 4,759 of record DATEOS010000426.1, on the reverse strand, counting down.
ACTGGGGCTCGGGCCGGCGGCCATCGGCCTGATCGCCGGAGTTGGCGGCGTGGCGTCGTTTGCGGGTGCGGTGGTCGCCGACCGTTCCGTGCGCCGTTGGGGCGTTGGTCCGGTCGCGATCGCGGCGATGCTGATGGCCGCGCTCGGCAACCTGCTGATCCCGCTGGCGCCGGCCGGCGCGCCCTTCCTGGCGATCCTCTTCCTGTGCGGGCAGCAGCTGATCGGCGACAGCGGCGTAACGGTGTACGACGTGACGGAGACCAGCGTTCGCCAGTCGCTGGTGCACGATCGGGCGCTGGGGCGCGTGGCGTCCTCCTTCACGGTCGCCGCTGGGCTGGTTCAGCTGCTGGCGACTGTGGGCGCGGGCCTCATGGCGGAGGCGATCGGGCTTCGCGGCGCAGCCTTCCTGGCGCCGATCGGCGCCCTCACCGCCGCCGGCGTGCTGTGGTTCTCGCCCGTCCGCAGGCTGCGCACGCTCCCGCTGGAGCCGGTGCTCGGCGTGCCCGCACTGAGCGCGGCAGCCGAGGCCGTCGTGGCCACGAGTCGTGATGAACCGATCGGTGGGTGATCCAGGTCAGGGGATCAGGTGCCGGACTCCCAGGAGTCGGCGTAGGCCCGCTGCTCCGGCGTCCACTCCCCGATCTCGACGCCCATGGAGCGCAGCTTGAGGCGCGCGACCTCGCGGTCGATCTCGTCCGGGATGCCGTAGACCCGCGGCTCCAGCTCTCCCACGTGCGCACGCAGCCACTCCAGGCCGAGCGCCTGGTCGGCGAAGCTCATGTCCATCACCATGGCAGGGTGGCCCTCGGCTGCGCCCAGGTTGACCAGCCGTCCATCCGCCAGCACGTAGATGCGACGGCCGTCGGGCATGGCGTACTCACGCGTGAAGGGGCGCACCTCGCGGGAAGAGGCTGACTGCTGCTCCAGCGCGCCGAGCTCGAATTCGTCGTTGAAGTGGCCGGCGTTGGCGAGGATCGCCCCGTCGCGCATAAGCGGGAAGTGGTCCTGGCCCCAGACATTCAGGTTGCCGGTGCCGCTGATGAACAGGTCGCCGGCGCGTGCTGCGTCGGCGGCGCTCATCACCCGGAAGCCATCCATGGCGGCCTCGAGCGCCCGCACCGGATCAACCTCGACCACCACCACGTTGGAACCCATGCCATGCGCTCGTGAGGCGATCCCGCGACCGACCCAGCCATAGCCGCCGACCACCACCGTCTTGCCGGCGAACAGGATGTTCGTTGCGCGCAGGATGCCATCGATGGCGCTCTGGCCCGTCCCGTAGCGGTTGTCGAAGAGGTGCTTGGTCAGCGCCTCATTGACCGCCACGATCGGGTAGGCGAGCTTCCCGGCCTTGGCCATGGCGCGCAGCCGGATGACGCCGGTGGTCGTCTCTTCCGTCCCGCCCATGACGCCATCCAGCAACTCGGTGCGGCGGGTGTGCAGCTCGTTCACGAGGTCGGCGCCGTCGTCCATCGTCACTTCCGGGCGGTGATCCAATGCCGCCGCGATGTGCCCGTAGTACGAGTCGCGGTCCTCGCCCTTGATGGCGAACGTCGGGATCCCGTGATGCGCGACCAGCGAGGCGGCCACGTCGTCCTGAGTGGAGAGCGGGTTGGACGAGCAGAGGACCGCGTCGGCTCCCCCGGCCGCCAGCGTGCGCATCAGGTTGGCGGTCTCGGCGGTCACGTGCAGGCAGGCGCTGATGCGCCAACCCTCCAACGGTCGCTCGGCGGCGAACCGCTCCCGGATGCCGGCCAGCACCGGCATCTGGCGGTCCGCCCACTCGATCTTCAGCGCGCCGGCGTCGGCCAGGCCGATATCGGCGATGTCGCCCCTCACCTCGTTTCGCGTGGCCACGTCAGTCGCAATGCCTCTCGTATGGGTCGCATGATTCCCCAGCCACCCGCGCGTCGCCTGGCCAGCCGCTCGGTCAGGAGGCAATGGGCCTGGAAGCCGAGCCGCTGGTATGCGGCGACGGCCGGGGCATTATCGGTGTGGACGTTGAGCGCGACGTCGTCAACGCGCATCAGCAGCTCGGCGGTAACGGCGCTGGTCGCGATCTTGGCGAAGTCATGGCCCCGGTACTCGAGCTGGGTCATAACGTTGCCGACGACCCCGATTCCCTCGTGCGCGTTGATGACGTGCGTGCCGGCGGCACTCACCAGGCGGCCCCCGACGCGCACGCCGTAGTAGATGCCGTCCTCCAGCACGCCGGATGGGAAGGCGCCACGGAAACCCAGCTGGTAGAGCCGGTTCAGGTCGTCGATGTCGCGCGCCGTCAGCCGCACCGCTCCTCCCTCGAAGGGAACGAAGCTGGCGCGGTCGACGACCATGCGGTGCAAGGTGACCGGTCGCTCCAGCTGATACAGGCCGGCCAGCGCCGCATCGAGCGCTTCGGTGCCGAGCAGATAGGCATCCCGGGGGCGAATCACGCTGGACAGCACCTCCACCACCCCGGCGGCATCGCCCATCACGAACAGCGGCTGCGGGATGAGGCCGTCCTGGTGCATCGCCAGGGCGATCGGGCGGCCCAGGTCGTCGTAGGCCAGGCCCCACCGGCATCGGGCGCGGTTCGGCCCGTCCAGGTCGCCCAGGGCGTATGCGGCGTAGCGGCGATCCGTGCGCAGGAAGGCCGCGACCTCCTCTCGGTCGGCGACGGCGCGAGCGTAAAGATCGGCCTTGGGGGCGACCGCCATCAGCTGAAGGCTCTCGAAGGTCAGTACGCGATCAGCGTGTGGATGGCGAAGTCGCCCAGCTTGTCGCGCCCATGGAGCGCGCTGAGCTCAACCAGGAAGGAGAGTCCGGCTATCTCGCCGCCCAGTCGCTGCACCAGCTCGATGGTGCCGAGGACGGTCCCGCCGGTGGCCAGCAGATCGTCCACGATCAGCACGCGCTGCCCGGCCGTGATGGCGTCGCGGTGCACCTCCAGCGTTGCCGTGCCGTATTCCAGGTCGTACTCCACCTCGATCGTGTCGGCGGGCAACTTGCCCAGCTTGCGGACCGGCACGAAGCCGGCGCCCAGCTTGTAGGCGAGCGGCGCGGCGAAGATGAAGCCGCGCGACTCCATGCCCACCACCAGGTCGATCCGGTCGCCCTGAACCGCCTCGGCCATGCGGTCGATGACGTCGGTGAACGCCTCACGATCCTTGAGCAGGGTGGTGATGTCGTAGAAGAGGATGCCCGGCTTCGGAAAGTCCGGGATCTCCCGGATCTTGGCGCGCAGGTCGTCAGCGGAGCTAACGGTCACGGGAGACTCCAGGCAGGAATAAGGGCGGGCCTGAGTCTATCGCCATCTGTTCCAGCGCGGCAATTCCTCAGCGTTCCGTGAGCGTTCCGTCGTTTTGGCCGGTGCCCACACAAGATGGGAGTACAACGGCGCCGATACGCGCCGCCACGCTCCGCCTCACTCCCACCGTGTGTGCGGTGACGCGGCCGGCACCGTATTGGGTATCGGTCGGCGCCAATGAACGCACGCCTTGCGTACCGGCGGACGGAACGGCGCTATCCCGTCGCCAGCCTGCGCAGCACCGTCTGCAGCACGCCGCCCTGCTCCAGGTAGGTCACGTCGATCTCGCCATCCAGGCGGGCCACCACCCGGAAGTGCTGGCTCTTGCCCGATTCCTGGGTGGCGGTCACCGTCAGCTCCTGGCGCGGCCTGAGCCCGCCGGCGATGCCGTCGATGGTGAGGGTCTCGCGCCCGGTCAGCCCCAGCGATGGTGCCGACTCGCCGGACAGGTATTGCAGTGGCAGGATCCCCATCCCGACCAGGTTGGACCGATGGATCCGCTCGTACGACTCGGCGATGACCGCCCGCACGCCCAGCAGGAACGGGCCCTTTGCCGCCCAGTCACGGCTGCTGCCCGAGCCGTACTCCTTGCCCGCCAGCACGACCAGAGGCGTCCCGTCGTCGGCATAGCGCATTGCGGCGTCGAAGATGCTCATGCGCTCGCCGCTGGGCAGGTGCTCGGTGACGTTGCCCTCCTGGTCGGGAGTCAGCAGGTTGCGCAGCCGGATGTTGGCGAAGGTGCCGCGCATCATCACCTCGTGGTGGCCGCGGCGGCTGCCGTAGCTGTTGAAGTCGCGCGGCTCCACGCCGTGCTCCGTCAGCCACGCCCCGGCCGGCGAGGTGCGCGCGATCGAACCGGCCGGCGAGATGTGGTCGGTGGTGACGCTGTCGCCGAGCATGACGAGAACGCGCGCGCCCTCGATGTCCCGCAGCGGCTCAGGCTCGGCGCCGAGCCCCGAGAAGAAAGGCGGCAGCGCCACGTACGTGCTGTCCGCATCCCAGGCGTAGCGATTGCCGTCCGGCACCGGCAGCTCGCGCCAGCGATCGTCGCCGTCAAAGACCGATGCGTAGTTGCGCGTGAAGACCTCCGAACGCACCTGCTCGGCCACCACCGCAGCCACGTCCTGATTCGACGGCCACAGTTCGCTGAGGTAGACCGGCCGGCCGTCGGAACCGATGCCGAGCGGCTCGGTGGTCAGATCAAGGTCGACGCGGCCGGCCAGCGCAAAGGCCACCACCAGCGGCGGCGAGGCGAGGTAGCTGGCGCGCGCCTGCGGATGAATGCGCCCCTCGAAATTGCGGTTGCCGGACAGGACCGCCACGCCGACCAGGTCGTTCGCGTCGATCGCTTCCGCGATCGGTTCGGCCAGTGGCCCGGAGTTCCCGATGCAGGTGGTGCAGCCATAGCCGACCAGGTCGAAGCCCAGCGCCTGCAGCGGGCCCATCAGCCCGGCGCCTTCCAGGTAGTCGGTC
>DATEOS010000425.1:0-2707 GCA_035273815.1 Candidatus Limnocylindria bacterium | reverse complement strand
TCGGCTACATCCCGGAGGACCGTAGCCTCGACGGCGTGGTCCGGGAGTTCACCGTGGCCGAGAACCTGGTGCTGGACACGTATGACCGGCCGCCGTACGGCAACGCGTTCCGGCTCAACCCGGCCGCGATCGCCACCTCGGCCCGCGAGCGGGTGGACCAGTTCGACATCCGGACGTCCTCACCGGACGCCCCGGTCAGCACGCTGTCCGGCGGCAACCAGCAGAAGGTCGTGGTGGCCCGCGAGATGTCCCGGCCGCTGCGGTTGTTCATCGCCGCCCAGCCCACCCGCGGCGTGGACGTCGGCTCGATCGAGTTCATCCACAGCCGGATCGTGCACGAACGCGACGTCGGCACGGCGGTGCTGATGGTGTCCAGCGAACTGGACGAGGTGGTCGGTCTGGCGGACCGGATCGCGGTGATGTACCGGGGCCGGATCCTGGCCGTCGTCCCGCCGGACACCCCCCGCGAGGAGCTCGGCCTGCTGATGGCCGGCATCACGGCCGAGGAAGAGAGCGACCAGTGAGCACCACCACCGAGCAGCCGGCCGAGACCCGGCGGGAGGAGTCGTTCCTCCCGGTCTTCCTGCGCAACCTGTGGTCGGCCAACACGGTCACGGTGACGGTGCTCTCGATCGTGCTGGCGCTGATCATCGGCGCCATTCTGATCATCATCTCCGACCAGGACGTGCTGGCCACCTTCTCCTACCTCACCGGCCGGCCCAGCGACGCCATCACGGCGAGCTGGGACGTGGTCAGCGAGGCGTACGGCAACCTGTTCAAGGGCGCCATCTTCGACCCCGAGGCGACCACCTTCCAGGCCGCGATCACGCCGATCTCGGAGACCCTGACGTACGCCGCTCCGCTGGTCTTCACCGGCCTCTCGGTGGCGATGGCGTTCCGCGGCGGCCTGTTCAACATCGGCGGCCAGGGCCAGGCCGTGATCGGCTGCATCACCGCCGCCATCGCCGGCTTCGCGCTGCCGTTGCCGATCGTCGTGCACGTGCTGGTCGCGCTGCTGGCCGGCCTGGCCGGCGGTGCGCTGTGGGGCTTCATCCCGGGCATCCTCAAGGCGCGCACCGGCGCGCACGAGGTGATCACCACGATCATGCTCAACTACACCGCCGGTCTGTTCCTGACCTGGCTGATCCTGCAGCGGGGCGTCCAGGACCCCGGCCGCACCGACGCGATCAGCAAGGCCGTCGACTCCTCCGCGCAACTGGCCTCGTTCGGCGGTGCGCTGCGGGTCAACCTCGGCATCGTGCTGGCCGTGCTGGTCACCGCCGGGGTGGCCTGGCTGCTCAACCGGTCGGCGTTCGGCTTCGAGCTGCGCGCGGTGGGTGCCAACCCGGCTGCCGCCCGGACCGCCGGGATCAGCGTCGGCCGGACGTACACCCTGCTCATGGTCGTGGCCGGCGGCCTGGCCGGGCTGGGCGGCGCGACCCAGGTGCTGGGCACCGCGCACGCGCTCACCCCGGCGGTGGCCGGCAACATCGGCTTCGACGGCCTGCTGGTCGCCCTGCTCGGCCGGAACCGGCCGTGGGGCACCCTGCTGGCCGCCGTCCTGTTCGGCGCGCTGCGCGCCGGCGGCAACCGGATGCAGTCGTTCAGCGGCATCTCGCTCGAGCTGGTCACCGTGCTGCAGGCGCTGATCGTCATCTTCATCGCCGCCCCGGCCCTGGTGAAAACCATCTTCCACCTCCGTGCCGCTCGCGCCGCCCGGCTCGGCACCTCGATGGCGAAGGGCTGGTGAGCGGCGTGCGCACCGCGACCGCGGAAGACCTGGCCGAGGTCACCGCACCGACCCGGTTCTGGGACCGGCAGCGCCGGCTGGGCGCCGCGCTGGTGCTGATCGGCCTGGTGGCCACCGTGGTGTTCGGTGCGGTGGCCACCTCCGAGACCGCCCGGTTCACCCTGAGCGAGGACGCCGAGGGCGCCGCGTTCTCGATCAACGGCCAGTTCGGCGCGATCCTGTTCGGCATCGTCACCGTGGCGGCCGGCGCCGCCCTGCTGGCCGGCGTCGCCCGGCGCTGGCAGACCGCGCTGCTCGGCATCGGCATCGTCGGCTTCGTGCTGTCCTTCCTGTGCTGGCAGGTGGCCGGCAAGTTCCTGCCCCTGGTGGACACCGCCAGCGGCACCCTGGAGCTCGCCCTGCCGCTGATCCTGGGCGCCCTGGCCGGCGTGCTCGGCGAACGCTCCGGCGTGGTCAACGTGGCGATCGAGGGCCAGTTCCTGATGGGCGCGTTCTTCGCCGCGCTGGTCGGCACGATGGCCACCAGCGTCTGGGTCGGCCTGATCAGCGCCACCGTCGGCGGCCTGATCATCGCCGCGATGCTGGCCGTGCTGGCCATCCGCTTCCTGGTCGACCAGGTCGTCGTCGGCATCGTGCTGAACCTGTTCGCGCTCGGCGTCACCGGCTTCCTCTACGAGCGGCTGATGCAGCCGAACGCGCAGAGCTACAACACGCCGCCGCAGATGCCCACCTGGCGGATCCCCGGGCTGGCCGACATCCCGGTGATCGGCCCGGTGCTGTTCGACACCAACCTGCTGGTCTGGCTGGCCCTGCTGCTGGTCGTGGCGATCCACTTCGGGCTCTCCCGGACCCGCTGGGGCCTGCGCACCCGCGCAGTCGGCGAACACCCCACCGCCGCCGACACGGTGGGCATCCGCGTCCGCGGCCTGCGCTACGCCAACGTCCTCCTCGGCGGCC
>DATEOS010000424.1:0-2308 GCA_035273815.1 Candidatus Limnocylindria bacterium | reverse complement strand
GGCGACGTCGCGAACGATGGAGTCCAGCGAGCCGGCGTCCAGCCGGTGGCCGTAGACCTTGGCCCGCATGGCGCCCAGCGAGTCCAGCGTCGGCGCGTGGGAAACGGCGACAGCATCACCGGGCCCGACGCCCAGCGCGGGCCAGCCGCTGGCCGACAGGCTGGCTTCACCGGGTGCGAGCAGGTCGGAATCGACCACGTTGACGGTCGCGATGATTCTCCGGTCGCCGTGCGCAACCTGCACACGGGTCTGGGCCTGGAATCCTTCGGAGCGGCACACATGGCAGTCGCGCCGCATGTAGATCACGACTTCCCGGTGGGTGTCGATTCCCAGCGGGTGCAACCGGAGTACGGCATTCATTCTTCGACCTTCACGACCTGGCCGAGCTGCGGCACGATGGCGGACCAACCCAGTTCGCGAGCTATCCGCTGCCGCAGGGCATCGGCGGCGTCGGGTTCTCCGTGATTGAGGTAGACGGCGCGGGGAGGCTTCGGTGCGGTCTTGAGCCACGCCACGATCTGCTCGGCGTCCGCGTGGGCCGACATGCCGGGCAGGGTCACGATCTCCGCGTTGACCGGGATGTCCTCGCCATGGATGCGGATGCTGCTCTCTCCGGCCACCATGCGGCCGCCGCGAGTGCCGCCGGCCTGGTAGCCGGCGAACACGACGCTGTTGCGCGCGTCCGGTGCCAGCGCCTTCAGGTGATGGAGCACCCGTCCGCCGGTGGCCATGCCGCTGGCCGACACGATGACCGCCGGGCGATGCTGCGCGACCAGAGCCTTGGACTCCTCCACGCCGCGGACCATCGTCGCCACCTGGCACATGCCGATGCACTCTTCCTGCGACAGGCGATGCTCCGACCGGTGCCGGTGGTAGATCTCGGTCATGTCGACGGCCATCGGGCTGTTCAGGTAGATCGGCAGGTCCGGAATCTGGCGTCGCTGCTTCAGGCGGTAGATGGCATACAGCAGCGACTGGGCCCGGCCCACCGCAAAGGCGGGGATGACCACGATGCCGCCGCGCGCCGCCGTGCGCGTGATGACCTGGCCCAGCAGCTGTTCGGCGTCGGTCGCGTCGTGCAGGCGATTGCCGTAGGTCGATTCGGCCACGATGTAGTCGGCGCGTGCTATCGGCTCCGGCTCCCGCATGATGAGGTCGTCCGGCCGCCCAAGGTCACCGGAGAACAGCACCGTGGTGTTCGCGGTCGTCAGCTCGACCGAACTGGCGCCCAGGATGTGGCCGGCGCGCCTGAACCGCAGTTGCATCCCGTCGGCCAGCGCAGCGATCTGGCCGGAGGGCAGCGGTTCGAGGCGGCGCAGGGCGCGGTCGGCGTCGGCCTCGGTGTACAGGGGCAGCGCCGGCTTGTGCTTGGAGAACTGGCGCCGGTTGGCGTACTCGGCATCTTCCTCCTGGATCCGGCCGCTGTCCGGAAGCAGCACGCCGCAGACGTCGATGGTGGACGGCGTCGCAAAGACCGGCCCGCGATAACCCCGCTTGACCAGCAACGGAAGCGCCCCGGAGTGATCGAGGTGGGCGTGTGTCAGCACCACCGCATCAAGCTGCTTGGGGTCGAACGGGAATTCATCCCAGTTCATCAGGCGCAGGTTCTTGTAGCCCTGGAACAGCCCGCAGTCGACGAGAACCTGTTTGCCCTCGTGTGATACGAGCGTCTTCGAGCCGGTGACGGTGGCAGCGCCGCCGAGGAATGTGAGTTTCATGATCTGTTTTCCTGGTTGATGCCTGGAAGGCGAGCACAGTAGTCAGGCGTTGCGCCTGGCCGCGAAAGGGGTGCCCATGCCAAGGGAGCCGTCGGTCATGGCGATGGACTCGGCGGCGGTGACGGGGTGATCGCTCAACGCCCTGATCGCGTCGACGGTCTCGGGGATCACGATGGCCTGGTTGTCGACCATGTAGGCGTAGAACAGCTCGGTGCCTTGCACCCGCAGCATGTCTGCCCAGAGACCGACTTCGTACAGGCTGTCGTGCGGGCGGCCGGTGTCCGCCATCAACTCCTTGACCACGTTGGGCGCCACCAGGCCGGCGTCACCGCGCAGCAGCGCGATCCGGCTGGAACTGGCGAAAGCTGCGCGGACTTCATCCTCGGTGGTGGCCCGGGCCAGATCGACTGCCCAGTAATGGATGTGCGCGATGGTCATCGGCACAGCCACCGCCATGGTCACCACGTCGAGGTCCGGGTCGACGCTGCGTGCGTCGGGCCCCTGGTGGCTCGGGATCGACGGTTCGGGCAAGGCCGTGTTCATGAGGCCGCCGAGGTGGCTCTCCCAGGGGTCTGTGGCGCGCCGCAGCA
>DATEOS010000423.1:0-3039 GCA_035273815.1 Candidatus Limnocylindria bacterium | reverse complement strand
CCGAACGAGCCGATGATGAAGTACATCGGCACCAGCATGACCTCGAAGAACACGTAGAACAGGAAGACGTCGGCGGCGGCGAAGACGCCGATCATCGTGCATTCCAGGGCGAGCAGCAGGGCGAAGTAGGTCGGCACGCTGCGCCGGCTCTCCTCCGCGTCGTGCCAGGAGGCGAGGATCACCAGCGGTACGAGCACCGCGATCAGCATCAGCATGACCAGGGCGATGCCGTCCGCGGCGAAGCTGAACCGCGCGTCCCAGGACGGGATCCACTGGTACGACTCACGGAACTGGAACCGGTCGCCGCCCACCTCGAAGGCGATCCACATCAGCAGGCTGAACACCAGGACGACCAGTGACCAGACCAGCGCCACCACCTTGGCCAGCTGGCCCCTGCTCTTCGGGATGAAGGCCACGACCGCCGCACCGACCAGGGGCAGCAGCGTGAGAATCGAGAGGAACGGAAACTCGGTCACGCCAACCATCCCAACTGGACAGCGAGGAAGGCACCGACGACCAGCAGGGCGCCGGTGAGAATGGAGAGGGCGTACGAGCGGACGAATCCGGTCTGCAGCCGCCGGAGCCGGCCCGAGCTGCCGCCGACCGCGGCGGCGAGGCCGTTGACCGCCCCGTCGATGCCCCGGTTGTCCAGGAACACCAGGAACCGGGTCAGGTAGATGCCCGGCTTCTCGAACACCGCCTCGTTGAACGCGTCGGTGTAGAGATTGCGGCGCGCCGCGGTGACCAGCGCGCCGGCCGGCTGCTCCTGCTTGGCGGTGCCGTTACGGAACAGCGCCCACGCCAGGCCGGCGCCGGCCACCGTCAGCACGATCGCCAGGATGGTGATCCAGGTGTGGCTCAGCACCGCGTGCGGCTCCTCCTGCTCGCCGCCGAGCACCGGCTCCAGCCAGTCCGGCACGGTGGTGGACATCAGCCAGCCGGCCGCGACCGAACCGATCGACAGCAGCACCAGCGGGACCCACATGATGGCCGGCGACTCGTGCGGGTGCTCGATGTCGTCGGTCCACCGGGCCGGCCCGTGGAAGGTCAGCACGAACAGCCGGGTCATGTAGAACGCGGTCAGCCCGGAACCGATCAGCGCGGCCATGCCGAACAGCCAGGCGGTCCAGCCCTCGCGCTCGAAGGCCGCCGCGATGATCGGCTCCTTGGTGAAGAAGCCGGACAGCGGCGGGATGCCGATGATGGCCAGCCAGCCGGTGGCGAAGGTGATCCAGGTGATCTTCATGTACTTCCGCAGGGCGCCGAACCGGCGGATGTCCACCTGGTCGCGCATCCCGTGCATCACCGAGCCGGCGCCCAGGAACATGTTGGCCTTGAAGAAGCCGTGCGCCAACAGGTGCACGATGGCCAGCGCGTACGCGGCACCGCCCAGGCCCACGCCGAGGAACATGTAGCCGATCTGGCTGACCGTGGACCAGGCCAGGACCCGCTTGATGTCGTCCTTGGCCGCGCCGATGATGCAGCCCATCAGCAGGGTGAGCGCGCCGACGCTGACCACGATCACCTGCAGCGTGACGTTGGCCGTGAAGATCGGGTTGGACCGGGCGATCAGGTAGACGCCCGCGGTGACCATGGTCGCGGCGTGGATCAGGGCCGACACCGGGGTCGGGCCCTCCATCGCGTCCGGCAACCAGGCCTGCAGCGGGAACTGACCGGACTTACCGGCGGCGCCCAGCAGCAGCAGGATGCCCAGGATCAGGATCGTGCCGGCGGAGAGTGCGCCAACCCCGTTGAACACGTCGTCGTAGTTCGTGCTGCCCAGCGTGGCGAACATCAGGAAGATGCCGATCACCAGGCCGGCGTCGCCGACCCGGTTCATCAGGAACGCCTTCTTGCCCGCGGTGGCCGCCGACGGCCGGGTGTACCAGAACGAGATCAGCAGGTACGACGCCAGGCCGACGCCCTCCCAGCCGAAGTAGAGCATCACGTAGTTGTTGCCGAGGACCAGCAGCAACATCGCGGCGACGAACAGGTTGAAGTACCCGAAGAACTTCCGCCGGCCGGGGTCGTGCTCCATGTAGCCGACCGCGTACAGGTGGATCAGCGAGCCGACGCCGGTGATCAGCAGGACGAAGACGCCGGACAGCGGGTCGAACAGCAGGCCGAAGTCGACGTGCAGGTTGCCCACCGCCATGAAGTTCCAGAGGCTCTGCTCGGCGGTGCGGTTGCCCTCCTCCAGCCCGCCCAGGCTGATGAACATCATCAGGCCGAGGACGAACGGGACCGCGACGGCGAGAACGCCGAGCCAGTGGCCCCACTTGTCGGCCGGTTTGCCGAGCAGCAGCAGGACCGCCGCGCTGGCCAGCGGAATGGCCACCAACAGCCAGATTCCGCTCAGCAGCCCCGTCGCCGGGGCGAACTCCACTGTCGCTTCCACTCCAGTGCCCCTTTAGTACTTGAGGAGGTTGGCGTCGTCGACGCTCGCCGACCGCCGGGTCCGGAAGATCGACATGATGATGGCCAGGCCGACCACGACCTCCGCCGCCGCCACCACCATCACGAAGAACGAGATGATCTGGCCGTCCAGCGAGCCGTTGATCCGGCTGAACGTGACCAGCGCCAGGTTGGCCGCGTTCAACATCAGCTCGATGCACATGAACAGCACGATGGCGTTCCGGCGGATCAGCACGCCCGACGCACCGATGGTGAACAGGATGGCGGCGAGCACCAGGTAGTAGTCGGGAGTCACTGGTCGGTTCCCTTCGGAGCGGCCTCGCGCGGTGTCAGCTCCCGCACCGGCAGGATCGGCGAGATGCTGCGCTGCGAACCGTTGCCGTCCGGCAGCCGCGCCGGTACGGCCACCGACATGGTGTTGGCGTACACGCCCGGGCCGGGCTTGGGGCCCGGGTAGTTGCCCGGCCGGAACCGGTGGGTCATCCGGGTGAGCTGGTCGGCGATCTCGCCCTTGGCGCGCTCGACGTGAGCCAGCACCATGGCACCGACCGCCGCCGTGATGAGCAGCGCCGAGGTGATCTCGAACGCGAACACGTACCGGGTGAACAACAGGGCGGCCAGTCC
>DATEOS010000422.1:0-7451 GCA_035273815.1 Candidatus Limnocylindria bacterium | reverse complement strand
AGACTCCGCCTTTCCCTTGAAGAAGTCATACCAGGTGCCATGGGTCGCATACCCGGCCGGGATGTTGTCCGCGTTGGGCAGATACCAGGCCTCGGCGTACCCGTCGCTCTCATCCCCGACATTCACGGCGCCGTGCAGATGGGTGACCATCGGCACTGGACCCGTGTAGGGACCTGGCGTCTCGTCGAAGCTCGGCCGCATGTCGCGACCGTCCGTTCCTCCTGGCGGATTGGCCCAGTGGAGGGTCGGATCGACCGGGAGGAGGTGCGGGAGATAGTTGCCGTTGGCATCGACCAGCTCGTTGATCCACTTGACCCGGACCGGACGGTTCCACCGTGCCTCGATGGTGAGTGACGGCGCGTTGTGCACCAGGAGGCCGCGCCCGCTGGCGGACGTGACCGCTCCGTAGCCCCAGACCGTCGTGGAGGGGAGCCCTGCCGGCAGGATCTGCTGCGCGAACTGGCGCATCGAGATCTCGTAGTAGTCGATCGGCTTGCCGCCGCGCCTGGGGAGGATCCCGGCGCGCGGCATGACGGGCGGAATCAGAAGTGACGACGCGAACTTGGGAATGGATCCCGGCAACAGGCTGGGGCCTGGGACCTGCGCCCGAACCAGGGCTGGCGCGAATCGCCACGGAATGAAGAGCGCGGCGCCGCCCGCCATGCCGAGCTTCAGCATCGACCGTCGTGTGATCCGCGGGTTCATGGCCTACCTCCTCCGTGTCAGCACACCGACGTCTCAGCGGGAGGAGGGGCAGCCACTCGAGGCTCCCAGGCGGGACAGGCGCCGGTTGATCTCTATGCTCGATCCACGATATCAGCGCGGGCCGTCCGCAGCCAGAGTGCCATCTGGCCTGTCATGACCCGGCCATTCCGTCCGATCTGCGGCTGGTGTTCACGAGGGCGGGTCCGATCACAGACCGTGTCAGCCCCGTGGAGGTCCCGCCCGCTAGCATCTGGCCGTGCCTCAGCCCGATGCTCTTGCTAGAAACCTCGACGTGTTGATCATTGGCGGCCAGCTGCTGGATGGCACTGGTGCGCCGGCCGTCCGCGGAACATTGGGCATCCGCGACGGTCGCCTGCACGTCGGAGACGCGGGCTGGTTCCCGGACGCCATGCGCACCATCGACGCAACTGGCATGGTCGTAGCGCCAGGCTTCATCGATCTCCACTCGCACGGCGGGCTGGTGATCCTGGCCGATCCCCGCCACGAGCCGAAGGTGCGGCAGGGCGTGACCACCGAGATCGTGGGCGTGGACGGCAACGGCTACGCCCCGTTCGCCCAGAGGTCCCACCTGCTCGACTTCGTTCGGTTGAACGCCGGCCTGGACGGCGACCCGGAGATCGACTACGACTGGGACACGGTCGCGTCGTACCTGGGTCGATACGACCGCGGCCAGGCAATCAACGTCGGGATCATGGTCGGCAATAGCGCGCTCCGGATCGGCGTCATCGGCTGGGAGGACGAACCCGCCGACGGGCGGGCGGTGGCCGACATGCGCGCCATGCTGCGCGAGGCGATGGAGGAGGGCGCGTTCGGCCTCTCATCAGGCCTGGATTACCCGCCGGGCTCGTTTGCCACGACTGACGAGCTGGCCGCGCTCACGCAGGAAGCCGCACGCAACGGCGGCTTCTACCACACCCACGTCCGCTACCCGCTGGGCGACCGGTTCCTGGACCCCTTCCGCGAGGCGATCGAGATAGGGCGCCGAGGGGAGGGGCCGGCCCACATCACCCACTTCTACCATCGCCAGACGTTCCCCGGCTCGCCTGACGAGATGCTGGCCCTGGTCGACGACGCGCGGGCGGGCGGCCAGGATGTGACCTTCGACGCCTACCCTTACGAGTGGGCCTCGACCCGGCTGCTGATCCAGCTCCCCCAGTGGGTGCAGGCCGGTGGACCGCTGCGCCTCAAGGAGCGTCTGGCCGACACCGCCACCCGCGACCGCATTCGCCGCGAGATGGCAGCACGCGGCGCGGCCTACGCCAGTGCCGCCGGTTGGGCCGATGTGCGGCTCGGCGCCTTCAGCCGGCCCGACAACCTGCGCTGGGAGTCACGAACCCTGGCGGACGTCATGGACGAGACCGCCCACGACGCGGTGGATGCCATTTGCGAGCTGCTGCTGTCGGAGGACCTGCGGGTGGCGCAGGTCACCACCGGCCCCTGGACCGATGGCCTGCGCCGCTTCCTGCCTCATGAGGCGGCGATGGTCGGCACCGATTCCACCTTCCTGGGCGAAAAGCCGTCGCCACGCACCTACGGCAGCTTCCCGCGCATCCTGGGCCAGTTCGTGCGGGAGGAGGGCCTGCTGTCGCTCGAACAGGCGGTGCATCGCATGACCGGCGCCCCCGCGGCGCGCCTCGGCCTGCGCGAACGAGGGCTGCTGCGCGATGGGTTTGCGGCCGACGTCGTCATCTTCGACGCGGCGCGCGTGCGCGCCAACGCCACGTACGAGGAGCCGCGACAATTCCCCGATGGGATCGAGCACGTCATCGTGAATGGCCAGCTGGTCGTGGATGGCGGGCGACACACCGGCGCGCTGCCGGGGCGGGCGCTGCGCCGGGGACGGTCGTGACCTTCCCCACCGACGATGTGGGGCTCACCACCATCCTGGTCGTCTCCGACGTCGACCGTGCGCGTGACTTCTGGCGTGACGTGGTGGGTGCCGAGGTCTATCGCGAGTACGGCGGCACCTCCTGCGTCCTGCGCCTGGCCGGGACCTGGATCCTGCTGGTCACCGGCGGTGGTCCGACCGAGGACAAGCCGGAGGTGACCTTCGCCGTGGCCGCGGACCCGAGTCGCGTCGATCACGCGTTCACCATGCGCGTGGCGGACTGCCAGGCGGCGTACGACACGCTGCGCGCGCGGGGCGCGACCTTCCTGACGCCGCCGGTCAGCTCGCCGTGGGAGACGCGCGCCTTCTTCCGCGATCCGGACGGGCACCTGCTCGAGATCAGCGAGGCGCGCTCCGGGGCCTAGGCCCTGCCACGTCGCGCTACGATGCACCAATGGAGGGTCCCCGCGGCTCCACCCGCACCCTGCCGCCGGATGGCGCCACCCAACCACTGATCCTGCCGGCCGAAACGCCGGCTCGGGGACGTGCTGGCGGCGCGCCGCTCCGCCGCGAAGGCCCGGAGAAGCTCACCGGCCTGGCGAAGTACGCGGACGACCTGGTCTTTCCCGGCGCGTGGTACGGCGCCACCATCCGCTCCACCGAGCCCCACGCCCGCTTGCTGGGGATCGAGCTGGACGACGGGTTCGACTGGGACCGGGTGGTGGTGGTGACCGCCGAGGACATTCCGGGCGAGAACATCGTGAGCCTGATCGACGACGACCAGCCCGTGCTCGTGCCCGTGGGCGGCGAGATCCGTCACCAGGCGGAGCCGGTGGTCCTGGTCGCCGCGCAGGACCGCTCCACCGTGCGCGAGGCGAGGCGCCACGTCAGCCTGCGCACGGAGCGGCTGTCGCCGGTCTTCGACCCGCTTCAGAGCGAGCGGCAGTTCGCCCAGTACACCGTCGAGCGCGGCGATGCGGCGGCGGCCATGGCGCAGGCGCACCTGGTGATCGAGGGGACGTATCGGGTCGGGCACCAGGAGCAGCTCTACATCGAGAACCAGGCGATGATCGCCGTGCCGCGCGAGGACGGTGGCATCACCGTCCACGGCTCGCTGCAGTGCCCGTACTACATCCACAAGGCCATGAAGCGGGCGCTCAAGATGGGCGACGAGCTGGCGGTGGTGATCCAGGCCGAGACCGGTGGCGGCTTCGGCGGGAAGGAGGAGTACCCCTCCATGATCGCGCTGCATGCCGCCCTGCTGGCGCTGAAGTGCCACAAGCCGGTGCGCATGATCTACGACCGCCACGAGGACATCAGCGCCACCACCAAGCGCCATCCGGCCGTCGTCCGCTACCGCTCCGGCGTCACCAGCGACGGTGAGCTGGTCGCCCAGGAGATCGAGGTGATCATGGACGGTGGGGCCTATTGCACCCTGACGCCGGTGGTCCTGTCGCGCGGCACGCTGCACGCTGGTGGGCCGTATCGGTGTGAAAACGTTCGCATCACCGGGCGGGCGATGGCCACCAACACGCCGCCGAACGGCGCCTTCCGTGGCTTCGGCGCCCCGCAGACCGAGTTCGCCGCCGAGATGCAGGTCAATCGCATCGCGGAGGCGTTGGGCGAGTCGCCGCTCGAGTTGCGCCGCCGCTGGGTCTACGTGGAGGGCGACATCACGCCCACCGAGCAGGTGCTGCGCGAGAGCGTGGGTGGGCAGGCGGTGCTGGAGGCCGCGGCCGAGACATCGGCTTTCGAGACCCATCGAGAGCGCACGCGGGAGGCGCGGGAGATGCGCGGTGGCGGCGCGCGTCGCGCTTCCGGGGTTGGGCTGGCGCTGGCCTGGCATGGCGCCGGCTTCACCGGCAGCGGCGAGGTTCACCTGGCATCGGTGGCGTCGGTCGAGCTGACCGATGACCATCGGATCCGGATCCTGACCGCCTCCACCGAGATGGGCCAGGGCACCAAGACGATCTTCCCGCAGCTGGTGGCAGACACGCTCGGCGTCGAGTACGAGGCGGTCGAGATCGCGCCGCAGGACACCTCGATCGTGCCCGACTCCGGCCCCACCGTCGCCAGCCGCACGGCGATGGTGGTCGGCGGGCTGCTGATCAGGGCATCGGAGCGTCTCCGCGCCCAGGTTGAGGAGGAAACCGGCCGCAGCTTCGCCGATGGCTACCGCCAGGCGCGGCCACGTCGCGTGGACGAGCAGTTCACGCCCTATCCGGGCGTCGCGTTCGATGACAAGACATACACCGGCGACGCCTACCCGGCCTTCGGCTGGGCCGCTGCCGTGGCTCGTGTCGAGGTCGACCTGGACACGGCCGAGGTCACCGTGCGCGAGTACGTGGCGGCCGACGACATCGGGCGCGTGATCCACCCCGTGCTGGCAGAGGGCCAGGTAGAGGGTGGTTCGCTGCAGGCCATCGGCTACGCGACCATCGAAGAGATGAAGCTGGTCGACGGCCGGTACCTGAACGATCGGCTGGCGACCTACCTGATCCCGACGGCGCTGGACGCCCCGCACATCCGCAGCATCCTGGTCGAGAAGCCGTACTCCGGCGCGCCCCACGGCGCCAAGGGAGTCGGCGAGTTGCCCATGGACGTCGGGGCGCCGGCGGTGGTGGCCGCCATCCACGACGCGACTGGGATCTGGATCCACGACCTGCCCGCGACGCCCGAGCGCATCCTGGCCGCCATGACGGACGGACCGATGCCTCCGCCACCGGGCGTGTCGCTCGAAGAGCCGGCCCCGAAGGCCCCGGACATCGAGGACCTGCCCGCCGGAGGCGACGAGATCCCGCTGCGCTCCCCCACCGACCCGCCCCAGGACTACATCCCGTGAGCTTCCATTTCGACGTGAACGGCTCGCCCGTCGAGGTGAATGCGCCCGGCATGCGGCGCCTGCTCGACGTGCTGCGTGAGGACCTGGCGCTGACCGGCACCAAGGAGGGCTGCGGCGAGGGCGAGTGCGGCGCCTGCTCGGTCCTCATCGACGGTGCGCTGGTGGATGCCTGCCTGGTCCCGGTCTGCCAGGTCGAGGGCGCCAGCGTAGACACGGTCGAAGGCCTGGCCGACGACGGGGCGCTGAGCGGACTGCAGGCAGCCTTCCTGGAGACCGGCGGCGCGCAGTGCGGCATCTGCACGCCGGGCATGCTGATGGCCGGCGAGGCATTCCTGGCCTCGGGCGAGGCACCGAAGGAAGAAGCGATCCGCCACGCCATCGCCGGCAACCTGTGCCGCTGCACGGGCTACACCAAGATCATTGACGCCATCGCGCTTGCCGCCGAGCGGCGCGCCGGCCGCTGAGCCGATGCCGCCCGAGCCACCGGTCGTCTCGCCGCGCACCATGGAAGAGGCGTACCAGGTGCTCTCAACGATCCCGCACCGCCCGGTCGCCGGCGGCACCGACCTGCTGGTGCAGATCAGCGGCGAGATCGGCGAGCTGCCGAACCGCATCATGGACCTGTGGGGGCTCGATGACCTGCGCGGCATCCGCGTCGACGGTGACGCCCTGGTCATCGGTGCACTGTCCACCTACACCCAGGTTCGCCGCTCCCACGAGGTCGCCGAGTTCCTACCGTCCCTGGCCGAGGCGGCAGCAACGATCGGCGCTGCCCAGATTCAGAACCGCGGCACGCTCGGCGGCAACGCGGCCAACGCCTCGCCCGCAGGCGACACGCTGCCGATCCTGCTGGCAGCCGACGCCGAGCTGGTGCTGGGCAGCGGGCGCGGCGAGCGCACGGTTCCGGCCGCCGCGTTCTGGCCGTCGTACCGGCAGACGGCCCTGGCGTCGGACGAGCTGATCCTGCGCATCCGCTTCCCGCTGGCCGGGCAGCGCCGAGTGCGCTTCCGGAAGGTGGGCACGCGTCGCGCGCAGGCCATCTCCAAGGTCGTGATGGCGCTCGCCTGGCAGCCCGGACCAGAAGGGACGTGGCGCGAGGTGCGGCTGGCGCTCGGCTCGGTGGCCGCGACACCGGTCCTGGCCCCGCGCACCGCAGCGGCGCTGGAGGGCGCTTCTCCGACCGCCGAGACGGCCGACCGCGCAGCGGACGTGCTCCGGGAGGAGATCCAGCCGATCGACGACGTGCGCTCCACCGCCGACTATCGGCGGGAGGTGGCCGCCCGCGTCCTGCATCGGCTCATCCGCGACGAAGGAGGCTGGTGACGTCGCCTCTGCTCGATCCCACGGTGGACGACGTCCACGTCTTCCCGACCCCCGCCGACTTCCGCGCCTGGCTGGAGGGCAACCACGATACGGCGACCGAGCTGTGGGTCGGCTACTACAAGAAGGGCGTGCCGAAGCAATCGATGACGTACGCCCAGGCGGTGGAGGAGGCGCTGTGCTTCGGCTGGATCGACGGGCTGACGCGCCGCATCGACGATGAGATCACGTCGAACCGCTATACGCCACGGCGGAAGGGCAGCAGCTGGAGCGCCATCAACATCGCCAAGATGGGAGAGCTGAAGGCAGCCGGACGCCTCCACCCGGCCGGGCAGCGGATATTCGAGGAGCGCGACCGCCGCAAGGACGCGAGCTATTCGTACGAGCGGCCGCCGGCAGAGATACCGCCGGCCATGATGACCCGCTTACGCGCCGACAAACTGGCGTGGGCCTTCTGGGAAAGTGAACAGCCGTCATTCCGCAAGGCAGTTGCCCACTGGGTCACGTCCGCCAAGCGGCCAGAGACCAATGAGCGACGCTTCGCTGAGTTGCTGGAGATGGCCCGTGTCGGCACGCGGCCGAAAGCCTTCATCCTGGAGCGGCGGGACCGCTAGGATCAGCCGCCCGGCCCGTACGGAGGCTCGCATTCGGTGAACTGGTTCCAATTCGGCGTCCAATGGCTGCATGTCCTGCTTGGCATCCTCTGGTTCGGCTACAACCTGTCGATGGCCTTCC
>DATEOS010000421.1:0-2293 GCA_035273815.1 Candidatus Limnocylindria bacterium | reverse complement strand
TTCACCAAGATCGACGACGCGCGCGACATGCTGTCGGCGATCCGTGGCCATCCGCACCTCGACCTGCGCCGGACTGCGATGGTCGGCCACGGGGAGGGCGCCGCGTTGGCCCTGAGCGTGGCGATCGGGGACCCGGCGGTGAGCGCGCTGACCCTGATCGGTCCATCCGCACGCCCCTGGCACGACGTGGTGCGCCGCGGCGTGGCCGAGCGATACCGGACGGGCACGGACCGGCAGCACCCGGTGGTGAGGGCGCTCGACCGCTGGAGCGAGGAGATCATCGAGCGCGCGCAGCGTCGGGAGGCCCGCTTCGACATGCCGGTTCGTGGGGCCGGAACCGTGGAGCTGGGGCTGGCCGGCGTGGAGCAGGCGATCCACACCCCGGCACTGGCGCTGGCGACGATGCTGCATCGGTCCGTGACGCTGGTCCATGGCGCCGCCGACGCATGGGCCGACCCGGAGGAATCGGTTCTGCTGGCAGAGGGGCTGACCGCGGGGGGCAACGAGATGTCGCGCCGCGTCATCCCCGGAGCGGGGCATGACCTGGCCGAAGCGACCGACGGCGTCGTGGACGAGATCGCCGCCGATCTGGCCGCGCGAATCCGGCCGGTGGAGCTCCCGCCGGTGCTGGTCGCCATCGAGGAGATGACCGACGGCGTGCGCTAGGATGGGCCGATGAAGCCGCAGCCCGGCGACGACGCCCCGGACTTCAGCCTGCAGGCCGACGACGGGAGCACCGTCAGCCGCGACAGCCAGCTCGGCAAGCGCTACATCCTCTACTTCTACCCGAAGGACGACACGCCGGGCTGCACCGCCCAGGCCTGCTCGATGCGGGACAACTTCGAGCGCGTCATGGACACCGGCGTCGAGGTATTCGGCGTCTCGCCGGACTCGGTCAGGAGCCACGTGACGTTCCGTGCCAAGTACGACCTGCCCTACCGTCTGCTGGCGGACCCGGGACACGCGGTGGCCGACCAATTTGACGTGTGGGTCACCAAGGAAGCGCGCGGCAAGACCTACAAGGGCATCGAACGCTCCAGCTTCATCATCGGTCCCGACGGAAAGATCGAGCACGTGCTGGAACGCGTGAAGCCGATGGAGCATGTCGACCTGTTGCTTGGCGCGCTGGCGGCCTGAGGTGAACCAATGATCTGGACGCTGATTGCCATCACGCTGGTCGCCTGGTTCGTGGGCCTGATCCTGGAGTGGGGACCGCTGGTCAACCTGCTGCTGGTCGTGGCGGCCGTGCTGCTGGTGGTGCAGCTCATCAACGAGCGAGAGGCCAGCAGCTAGCCTGGATGCGCTCCGGCGGTCAATTGTGACCGTCTAGCTGTCGCAACCTCCACTACGCTTCGCAGGCAGTGAAGCTACTGCTGTTTGCCGATCTGCACCTCGACGCCCCATTCGCCTGGGCACGGCCGGAGACCGCCCGGCTGCGGCGCGCGAATCGTCGCGAGACGCTGACCCGCATCCTGGCCCTGGCAGACGCGGAGCGCGTGGACGCGGTCCTGTGCGCCGGCGACCTGTTCGAGCACGATCGGGTGACGCCCGACACCATTGCCTTCCTCCGGGCCAGCTTTGCCCGCACGGATCGCCGGATCGTGCTGGCGCCCGGCAACCACGACTGGCTATCGGCACGCAGCCCCTATGCGCTGACCGACTGGTCGCCGAACGTGCATCTCTTCCGGGAGGCCAGCTTCACGCCGCTGACCCTGGCCGATGGCCTCACTCTGTGGGGCGCTGCGCATCGCGCTCCGGCCAACACGGATGGCTTCTTCGCCGGCTTCCGGCCGGACCGCGACGGCACGCACCTCGCACTGGCCCACGCCTCCGAGCGCAGCCTGCTTGGCTGGCAGGAGGCGGGGAAGCAGCCGCACGCGCCATTCGATGCCTCGGAGATCGCCGAGGCGGGGCTGAGTCACGCGTTCCTGGGCCACTACCACCTGCCGCGCGACGCCGAGCGTCACACCTACCCTGGCAATCCGGATCCGCTGGAGTTCGGCGAGGACGGTGACCGCGGGGCGGTCCTGGTCAACGTCCAGCCGGATGGAACCATCGAGCGCGAGCGTCGTCGCGTGGCGGTCAGCCAGGTCGCCGATGTCACGGTGTCGATTGACGAGGCGCACCACGCCACCGACGTGCAGGAAGCCGTGACGGCGGCAATCGCCGGGCTGGCCGGCTGCGTGCGCGTCACGGTCGAGGGGGAGCTGGCGCCCGGCGTCACCCTGGACCTGAACGAGCTGCAACGTCTCGGACCACATCTCGACGGGCTGCAGGTGCGCGCCGGCCGCGT
>DATEOS010000420.1:0-2292 GCA_035273815.1 Candidatus Limnocylindria bacterium | reverse complement strand
CGATCCCGACGTGGTGCACCTGGCCTCCCCGGCCCTGCTGGGCTGGGGTGGTGTGCACGCCGCCCGGCATCTGGGGGTGCCGTCGGTCGCGGTGTTCCAGACCGATGTGGCCGGCTTCGCCGAGAGCTACGGCGTCGGCGTGCTGTCCCGGGCATCCTGGGCGTGGACCCGCCGGCTGCACAGCAAGGCCGACCGGACCTTGGCGCCGTCCACCTCGGCCATGGAAAACCTTGCTGCCCATGGTGTTCCCCGGTTGCACAAGTGGGGTCGCGGGGTCGACATCACGGGTTTCGTGCCCTCGGCCCGAGATGCCGCGTTGCGTGCCCGCTGGTCGCCCGGCGGTAGGCCGATCGTCGGCTTCGTCGGCCGGCTGGCACCGGAGAAGCACGTCGAGCGGCTGGCCGCGCTGGCCGCACGCCCGGACCTGCAGCTGGTCGTCGTCGGCGACGGCATAGACCGCGCCAAACTCGAATCCAAGATGCCGACAGCGGTTTTCACCGGTGAACTGCGCGGTGCGGCGCTGGCGGCGGCCTACGCCAGCATGGACGTCTTCGTGCATCCCGGTGAACACGAGACGTTCTGTCAGGCAGTGCAGGAGGCGATGGCCTCCGGTCTGCCGGTCATCGCGCCCGACGCCGGTGGCCCACGCGACCTGATCACCCCGATGCACACCGGCCTGCTGCTGGGCGTCGGCGAGTTCGAGTCCCGGTTGCCCGGCGCGGTCGAGCATCTGCTCGCCGAGCGGCCGCGTTACTCGGCCGCGGCCCGGCGCAGCGTGCTCACCCGGACCTGGCCGGCGGTCTGCGATGAGCTGATCGGCCACTACGAGGCCGTCCAATCCCGGCGGGCGCCCGCGTCTGTACGCCGACACGCCGGGTAGGCGGACAGTCTGCGGTCGCTCCGCGGCAATAAACCCGCCACGCCGGCCGCCCGCTCCACCGACAATTGGTCGGTGAGCAACCCCACCCAGTCCCCGTCGACGTGGGCGCCGCTGCGATCACCGATCTACCGCGCGCTGTGGATCGCGCAGCTGGTCTCCAACTTCGGCACCTGGATGCAGACCGTCGGCGCGCAGTGGATGCTGGTCGGCGACCCGCGGGCCGACATGCTGGTCCCGCTGGTGCAGACCGCGACCACCCTGCCGGTGATGCTGCTGGCGTTGCCCTCGGGGGTGCTGGCCGACCTGATCGACCGCCGCCGGCTGCTCATCGCCACGCAGGCAGCGATGGCCGCCGGTGTGGGACTGCTGGCCTGCCTGACCGGCGCCGGGCTGACCACACCGACGGTCCTGCTGATGTTGTTGTTCATGATCGGCTGCGGTCAGGCACTGGTGGCCCCGGCCTGGCAGGCCATCCAGCCTGATCTTGTTCCCGCTCAGCAGATTCCGGCGGCCGCGGCGCTGGGGAGCATGAGCGTCAACCTGGCCCGGGCCATCGGCCCCGCCATCGCCGGCGTGCTGGTATCCCTGTCCGGCCCCACGTTGGTCTTCGCGCTCAACGCGGTGTCCTTCGGCGGAATCGTGATCGTGCTCGTGGTGTGGCGGCCGGTCGCGGTCGAACGCAGTGAACCGCCGGAGCGGGCGCTGGCGGCGCTGAGTGCGGGTGGCCGGTTCATCCGCAGTTCGCCGATCGTGCGGCGGATCCTGCTGCGCGCTGCCTTGTTCATCGCCCCCGGCAGCGCCCTGTGGGGGCTGCTCCCGGTGATCGCCAGCAGGCAACTCGGCCTCTCGTCTGCCGGGTACGGCGTACTGCTGGGCGCTCTCGGCGCGGGTGCGGTGCTGGGCGCGTTCCTGCTGTCGCGGCTGCGGTCGCGCTTCGGCCAGAACGCGCTGCTGACCACCGGCGCGGCGGGTTTCGCAGCGGCCACCACGGTGCTGGCGCTGGTGCCGAACTTCGCCGCCGCGGTGGTGGCCCTGCTGGTGGGCGGGGCGTCCTGGCTGCTGTCGCTGTCCACGCTGAACGCCTCCATGCAGCTGAGCCTGCCGTCCTGGGTGCGGGCCCGCGGCCTGTCGGTGTATCAACTGGTCTTCATGGGCGGGCAGGCGGTGGGCTCGCTGGTGTGGGGCCTGGTCGCCGCGGCCTCCACCAGCGTCACCAGCCTGCTCATCAGCGCCGGCCTGCTGGTGGTGTGCGGGCTGTCCTCGCTGTGGTGGCCCCTGCATGCGCGCACCGGGGACATCGACCTGACCCCGTCCACGCACTGGCCCGAACCGAACCTGGTGTTCGACCCGGCACCGCTGGACGGCCCCGTCCTGGTGATCACCGCGTACCGGGTCAGTCCGGAGAACGAGCA
>DATEOS010000419.1:0-2447 GCA_035273815.1 Candidatus Limnocylindria bacterium | reverse complement strand
CCCGCTCCAGGGCGCGGTAGCCGGTCATCCGCACGCTGCCGAAGTGCACCCAGCAGCCGCCCGGGGTGGCGTCGGAGTCGATGACCCCCCACCCTTCGTCGCTGTGCCATTCCCGCACGATGCCCGCGACCGCCATCAGAGCAGTGTCCCATCCCTTGTCACTCGGGCTAGCCGTCATGCGGATGGACGCCGGTGGTTATCGTCGCGGGATGAGTGGGGAACGGACCTACCTCCGCGCGGTCGGCAGCGCCGTCGCACACGGCGCCCTGGCCGGGGCCTGGACCGCCACCGGTGAGCTGCCGCAGGCGCAGCGCCGGGCACTCCGGCTCGCGGCCACGGCCATGGTGGTGGTGTCGGGGTGGGTGGCCAGCGCGCGGGATACGACCGAATACCACTACACGGTGGGGGAGGGGCTGATGGTCCGGCACCCGGACGGCACCGAGGAGCGGCGCCCGGTGCGGAAGGCGTCGCTGGCCGCGACGGCGTTGTTCGGCACCGGGATGATCATCGGGCGGCGGCAGCTGGAGAAGCGGTGGCTGGCCCGGCTGGAGCGGCAGGGGCACACTCACCCGTACCGGGCGCTCGCGTTGCGGATCGGGATGCTGGCGACGGCCGGGGCGCTGGGCCGGCGGCTGATCGCCATGAATGAGGCGCCCGCCGCGGCCGGGCGGAGCGATCCGGCCGTGCCCAAGCGGTAGGCGGTCGACCTGGGCGAATGTCGTTCATCAGGTCGTACGATCGATGCCATGTCCGCCACATCGCCTGCTCCGCGGCCGTTGAGCGCCGAGGAAGAGGCGGTTGCGCGCGCCCTCGGTCGGCTGATCGTGGTGCTGCCGCGGGCACTCGATGCCGACCTGGAACGCGATCAGCGGATGACGCTGAGCGAGTACACCGCGTTGCGGCACCTGTCCGAGGCGCCCGACCGGCGGATGCGGATGAGTGAGCTGGCCACCGCCTGCGACATGTCGCTGAGCGGCATGACCCGGCTGGCCGGCCGGCTGGAGTCGCTGGGCCACCTCACCCGGGTGCGCTGCGAGAGCGATGCGCGGGGGCTGGAGGCGGTGCTCACCGACGCCGGGCTGAGCCGGCTGCGCGAGGCCTGGCCGGACCACCTGGCCAGCGTCCGGCAGCACATCTTCGACCACCTCGCCGAGCTGGACATGTGCCGGCTGGCGCGGGCACTGAACGCGATCGTCGAGTCCTGAAAATCCGGTCGTCCATAACGCGGCAAGGCACGGCTTGACGTATTCCCTTATGGGTATATGATTGCTGGCATGGCGAGAGCGGCAACCACGACGGACGCGTTCAACGCGGTGGCGGAACCCCGGCGGCGGCAGATCCTCGATCTCCTGGCTCAGGGGGAGCGTCCGGTCAACGACCTGGTCGGGCTGCTCGGCCTGGCCCAGCCCCAGGTGTCCAAGCACCTGCGGGTGCTGCGCGAGGTGGATCTCGTGCGGGTGCGCGACGAAGGGCGGCAGCGGATGTATCGGCTCAACGCCGAACCGCTCAAACCCCTCCACGACTGGCTGTCGCGGTACGAGGCGTCGTGGAACAAGCGGTTCGACCTGATGGACGAGGTTCTCGAGGAACTCAAGGAAACGGAGAAGGACGATGACAACGACCACTAGCGGTACGGCGAAGGTCAGCACCCCGGCGGACAACCAGATCCTCATCACGCGCGAGTTCAACGCCCCCAAGCATCTGGTGTGGAAGGCGTACACCACGCCGGACCTGGTCAAGCGCTGGTGGGCGGGGGAGAAGGGCACGGTGACCAGCGCGACGATCGACCTGCGGCCGGGCGGCACCTGGCGGTACGTGATGGACGCCGGCGGGCACGAAGTGGCCTTCCGTGGCGAGTACCGCGAGGTCGTCGCCCCGGACCGGCTGGTCAACACCGAGATCTTCGAAGGCATCCCGGACCCGGACGAGCACGCCGGCCTGGTGACCGTGACGCTCACCGAGCAGGACGGGCGGACGTTCATGGAGATGCTCTGCGAGTACCGCGACCGGACCGACCGGGACGCCGTCATCGACTCCGGCATGGAGGGCGGCATGCAGACCTCGATGGACGCCCTGGAGAAGGTCGCGGTGTCGCTGGCCTAGGCACGGGTGCGGGCGCTGAGCCACAGCACGGACAGGCTGATCGCGCCGGTGAAGACGAGGACGCCGAGGTACGGCGTCCTCGTCGTCGCGTCGCCCAGGCCGGCGAAGATCAACCCGGTGAGCGCCAGGGACACGCTGCCCGCCACCGAGTCGGAGATGGCCTTGGCCGAGGTGTTGAAGCCCTCCTCGCCGGGCCGGGACTTGGCCAGCACCAGCGCGCTGATCCGCGGATAGAGCGTGCCCATCCCGCCGCCGGCCAGGAACCAGCCGAGCGCCGCGGTCGCCGCCGGCAGCGTCAGGGCCACGGTGGCCAGCACGGTGAACGCCCCGGCGGCGAGCAGCCC
>DATEOS010000418.1:0-2186 GCA_035273815.1 Candidatus Limnocylindria bacterium | reverse complement strand
GGTCTTCATCGCGGTGGTCGCAGCCACGGTGACGCTGCCCTACGTGCTCGCCACCGCACTGGCGCCGGTGTTCGGGCTGGTCGGGCTGGCCAGCGGCTGGCTGTTGCTGCGCTGGTGGCTGCGCCGCGGCCGGGATCGTCGCCGGGAGCGGTTCGTCCAACAGATCCCCGAGCTGGCCCGGGTGCTGGCCAACGCGACCAACGCCGGACTCAGCATCAGCACCGCCTGGGCGGTGGCCGAGAACGAGCTGGCCGAGCCGGCCAAGACCGAGATCAAGCGGCTGAACGCCAGCATCCGCTTCGGCGCCTCGCTGGAGGAGGCGATGCTGCAGCTGAACGACCGGCTGCCCGCTCGTGAGGTGCGGGTGCTGATGTCGACGCTGGTGGTCAGCGCTCGCTCCGGCGGGTCCTTGATCAAAGCCCTTCGTGACATCTCGCTCACCCTGGACGAGCGCAAGGAGGTCCGCCGCGAGGTGCGGACGACGCTGGCTCAGTCCCGGGCGACCGGTGCCCTCGTCACCGTGATGGGGCTCGGGATCCTGCTGGTCCTGAACGCCATCCAGCCGGGCACGGTGGAGCGGATGACGACGTCGCTGTTCGGTCAGATCGCCCTGGTGGTGACCTTCGCCATGTTCGCCACCGGACACCTGCTGGTGCGCAGGATGACGAGGATCGACCACTGATGAACCAGTTCTCCGTCGTCTGGCCGGCGCTCGGTGCGACCGGTGCCCTGTTGACCTTCCTGCTGGGCTACCGGATGATGCGCGGCCGGCCGAGTGAGTACCTCGATGCCGCCGATCTCGTTCTGCTGAAGGAAGAGCGGCGCCGGGAGGCGGCCGGGCGGCTGAGTCTGCTGGAGCGGCTGGCCGGTCGGCTGGTGCCGAAGGTGCGCCGGTTGATCGGAGCCGGCGGCGTCGCGTACCTGCAACGGCTGATCGACCAGGCGGGTCGTCCGGTCGGCGTCAGCGTCGACGGGCTGCTCCGCCGGATCTGCTGGTACCTGATCGTGCTGGTCCCGGTCGGAGCCGTGCTGCTGTTCGGTGGGATGCCGATCGGCGCTGCGCTGGTTCCGGTGGTGGCGGTCTTCGTGCCGCTCGGCCGGATCGCCGGCATCAGCCGTCGTCGACGGGACAGCATCGACGCGGACCTGCCCGACTTCCTGGACATCCTGGCCGTCACCGTGAGTGCCGGGATCGCCTTCCGAGCGGCGATGTCGCGGGTGGCGGACCGCTTCGACGGCGCCCTCAGTAGTGAGATCCGGTTGACCCTGGACCAGCTGGGCCACGGCGCGAGCATGCGGGTCGCCTTCTCCAGCATGGAGAAGCGCACCGGGTCGGCGGCCATGCACAGCTTCGTCACCGCCTTCCTGCAGGCCGAGGAGCTGGGTGCGCCGCTGGCCGACACCCTGAACCAGATCGCGGTCGACATGCGTCGGGAGAGCGCCCAGCGGCTGCGCCGGCGGGCGGCCCAGACCGCGCCGCGGGTGACCCTGGTCACCTCCGTGGTCTTGGTGCCGGCCACGTTGATCTTGGTGGTCGCCGGGCTGCTGATCGGCTCCGACCTCGACCTCGCTGGCCTCTTCGAGCCCGGATCGTGATGTCGTCCGCGGGGCTCCGATCGTGACCGTGATCACCGGTGAGGGGCTGCTCACCGACCGCGGGTACGTGCACCTGATCCGCTGGGTGTTCACGGCCCGGCTGGTGTGCCTGGCCCTGGCCGCCCCGGCGGCGCTGGCCGCCATCACCGAGGCCCCGGTCGCCACCATCGCCCTGTTGGAGCTGACCGTCTCGAGCGTGGCCTTCAGTCGCAGCGACACGCTGATCCGGACGCTGATCCGCCATCCGGTGCTGGCCTCGGTCGACACCGGGGTGAGCATCCTGCTGCTCCTCAGCCTGCCCAGCGGTCAGCCGGTCGCCCTGACCGTGGTCTGCTCGGCGCTGGCGGCCGGGCTGCTGTTCCCGGGCCGCACGCTGGCGCTGCTGATGGTTCCGCTGACGCTGGGCAGTCTGGGGGCTCCCGCCACCGTGCTGTCGGACGCGCCGGCGAGCTGGCAGGGCTGGCTGGCGCTGCTCGCGGGCCTGCCGGCGCTGGTGCTGGGCATCGGGGTGATCGGATCGGTTGTACGCCGGTACGTCACCGCCATGATCACCGCCCGGCAGGAGGTCTCCGATGCGATCGCCGCGATCG
>DATEOS010000417.1:0-2108 GCA_035273815.1 Candidatus Limnocylindria bacterium | reverse complement strand
GGCGCGGTCGGCCCGGCTCCGCTCGGTGGTGGTGTCGTCGGCGGTGGTGGGCTCAACCCGATCACCACCGAGACCGTGATGGAGACCCCGGCCACGCTGCAGACGCGCTACCTGGCGCAGCTGTTCGAACAGGGTCAGCCCGGCCAGCGCAGCGTGGAGGGGCTGGTCGCCAGCAAGCTGATCAGCGGCCAGGACCCGTCGCTGATCATGACCGACCTGCAGGCCAAGCTGGCGAACCCGCAAGCGTCGGGGCTCGACGCCAACGAGGCGGCGCTGTTCAAGAACTCGCTGCCGCAGAAGGACGTACTCGACGGCGTCGGCAACCCGACCGGCGAGACCACGATCGACTGGAACGCGACCCGCAAGTGGATCGAAGACAAGGCCGCTCCGTTCCAGCAGGAGCAGGCCCAGCTGCTGGGACCGAACATCACGCAGAACGCCTACGGCCAGTACGTGTCGCTCAGCGAGCAGCCCTCGGAGATGATGCAGTACCTGCAGAAGCTGGGCCTGCCCGACCCGCGGTCACAGTACGGCATCGACTTCTCGGTCCAGAGCGACCCGCAGCTGGCGGAACTGATGACCTCGATCGGCACCAAGGGCCAGGCGTTCGACGAGGCCCGCAAGACCTACGAGAAGTACTTGAAGGACAAGCCGATCGCACAGTCGCTGGCGCGCCGGGCCGAAGGATTGAAGGGTGGGCGCGAGGATCAGTACCGCCGCGACATGGCTGCCTACATGCGTGATCTGACCAGCCAGGCGACCAAGCCCGCCGACGTGGCGCCGCGACGCGAGGCGCAGGAAGCGGGTCCTCCAGGCTGGCTGGGTGACATCGGCGGCGCCATCGGCGGGGCCTTCTCCGGGCTGCCCGGCCAGATCAACGACACGGTCGCTCGCATCGCCGGTCGCCCGGTCGCTCCCCCTGGGGCACCGACGACGCCCACCAACGTCGCCCTGTTCCCGGAACCGGGTCGGCCGACTCCGACTCCACCGCCGACGATGAGGGGGCCGGGGCTGTTGGAGCAGATGTACGCCCGGATGAACCAGCCGGATCGGCAGTACGCGCTGGCAGGCCAGATGAACCAGGCGTCGCGCTCGCAGGGCGAAGACATGCTGGCGATGGTGCGCGCCATCGCTCCCGGCTACGGGGCGATGCGGGCCGGGCGCTCGCCGTTCAAGGACGCGATCATGCAGCGGCTGCAGCCGATCCTGGCGGCGGGCGGCGCGCGCCGGTAGCGCATGGTCTCGCCGCTGGAACTGCTCAACCAGTCGAGCTACAACGCCGCTCGGCGCGGCGTGTCCTACATGCCTGCGGTGCGGATTCCTCCGCCTCGCCGGGGACCGCCGATCACACCCCGCCTGGTACCCAACCAGCAGATCGGTCCGGGCACTGGCGGCGACTGGGTGACGCCCAACTTCGAGGCGATCGCCAACTACGCGCCGACGATGGCGAAGCAGCAGGGCGGCGGTGGCGGGCTGCAGGGTCTCGGCTGGATCGTCGGCAAGGCGGGTCAGGCCGGGCTCTCGGCGCTCTCGGTGCTCGACTATCCGCGGGCCACGATCAACGCCCTGGTCAGTGAGATTGCCCCGGAAATCATCGAGCGGATGCCCGATGCTGGGAACTACCCGGCGCTCGATACCGACTTCTCGTGGGGCGACATCGGCCGCAACATCCGCGAGCACAAGGGCTTCGGGGAAACGCTGGTCGAGCCGATCATGGGGCCGGAAGGCAGCGATTGGAACATTTGGGTGCGGCGTGCGCTCGGGCTGGCGGGCGACATCGCCACCGATCCGTTCACCTACATGACGGTCGGTGCCGGGGCGACGGCCGGGCTGCCCGCTCGCGCCACGTACCTCGATGAGTTGCGCAAGGCGCAGAAGGCAGCGACCGCCGAGCGCACCGCACTCGACGCAGCGATGGAAGCGATCCCCTCGCCCGCCAACTTCCGACGTGCCGGGGCAGCGGAGAAGGTGGCTGCCAAACAGGAGGAAGCGTGGAGGGCGGCAGCCGCCGCACGCCAGCGAGAACTGAGCCTGGGTGGCACCGAGGCGCTGGAGATGATCGGGCGCCAGGGCGTCAACGCTGCCTCGCCGGAACAGTTGCTGGCGAT
>DATEOS010000416.1:0-2657 GCA_035273815.1 Candidatus Limnocylindria bacterium | reverse complement strand
CCACCAGTACCTCGGCGTGGTTGAGCAGGCAGAGCGCCACCAGGTGCAGGTCCCGGCTGTCATCCGCCAGCTTCTCGCAGGTCGTGAAGTGCTCGGAGGCCTTGGCGAAATCGCCCCGGTCTCCCGCCAGCATGCCCAGGTTGTGGTGCGCGATCGCGCTGCCGTGCGGGTCCGGCAGCGCCTCGTACGCCACCAGCGAGCGCCGGTAGTGGGTCTCCGCCAGGTCCAGGTCGCCCCGGATGTTGGAGACGATGCCCAGGTTCTGCTCCACGCGTGCCAGGATGGTGGGGTCCTGGCTCGCCAGCGCCTCCGCCTCCAGCAGCGCCTGCTCCGCCGCCTCCAGGTTCCGTGTCTCCAGCTCCAGCCCGCCCAGCGTGTTGAGCGTCTCCGCCGTCAGCCGACGGTCGCCCAGCATGGAGGCCACCGCATAGCTCTGCTGCAGCGCGCTCCGCGCCCGCGCCGAGTCCCCCGCATGGTGCGCCAGCACCGCCCGACGCCGGAACGCCACCGACAGAATGGCGTGATCCTCCTGCCGGGTCGCTGCCACGATCAGCGAGCTGTACGCCGCCTCCGCGTGCCGCAGCGAGCCCGCCAGCTCGTAGGCCTGCGCCTGGTCCAGCAGCGCGGCCGTGTCCACCCAGCCGAGCCAGGGCGTGCCGGGTTCCTCGTGGTCGGTCACGTGCCGAGCGATCGGGGCAACGCACCCACTCCGGGAGGGGTGATTCCTATGAAGAGGGGGATTCCAACATTGAGCTTAGGTCGCGGCGGCCGCAGGGTCAAGCGCACCAACGTTGCATGTCGTTCGGAATCATGACGCTTGGTGCGTGAGATGGCCGCCCCGCTCTCGGTTCGGCGCAACCCTGGATGTCCCTTTTCCCAGCGAGCCCTCATGACCGCGGTCCTCCAGCCCGACACCCCGTCCGGCGCCTACCGCATCCGTAAGGCCCAGTCTGTCACCACCCCGACGCCGGCCCGCCGCAGGCTCGACCACGTGGACCTGCTCCGCGGCCTGGTCATGGTCATCATGGTGCTCGACCACGTGCGCGCCTACTTCACCAATGCGCACTTCGACCCTACCGACCTGAACCGCACCGACCTGGCGCTGTTCGGCACCCGGTGGATCACCCACTTCTGCGCCCCCGTGTTCGTGTTCCTCGCCGGCGCCAGCGCCTGGATGGCCGGTACCCGGCGCACGGCGGCGGAGCTGAGCCGGTTCCTGCTGAGCCGGGGCCTGTGGCTCGTCTTCCTCGAGTTCACCGTCATCACCTTCGGCTGGTACTTGACCACCGACCTGGCGATCGGCGTGGTCGCGCAGGTGATCTGGGCCATCGGCGGCTCGATGGTGGTCCTCGCCGGACTGGTCCGCCTGCCGCGGGCGGCGGTCGCCGGCTTCGGCGCCGCCCTGGTCCTGGGCCACAATCTGTTCGACGGCCTCGCCCCCGATCAGTTCGGCGCCCTCGCACCCCTCTGGCGCGTGCTGCACGTGCCCGGTCAGCTCGAGGTGCTGCCGGTGTTCCTGCACTATCCGCTGGTGCCCTGGGTCGGGGTCATGGCTCTCGGGTTCGCGGCGGGGCCGTACATCTTCGCCCAGGACGCGCGGGCGGGGCTGCGCCTTGCCCTTGTCGGCGCCGCGCTGGTCGCCGCCTTCATCGTGCTCCGCGCGCTGGACGGCTATGGCGACCTCGCCCACCGGTCCCATGAGGGCGGACCGGCGCTGCTGCTGATGTCGTTCCTGAACACGACCAAGTACCCGCCGTCATTGCTCTACCTGCTGATGACGCTCGGCCCCGCCCTGGTCGCGCTCGCCGCGTTCCGGCGGGCCCGGGGTCCGCTGGCCGACGTGTTCGTCACCTTCGGCCGGGTGCCCTTCCTCTTCTATGTGGCGCACCTGTACCTGGTCCACACGCTTGCGGTGGCGGCCGGGGTGGCCCAGGGCTTCCCGGCGTCCGCGATCCGGACCGTGTCGCTCCGGCTCCCGGAGGGCTACGGGTTCGGCCTGCCGGTGGTCTTCGCCGTCTGGCTGGGGGTGGTCGCGCTGCTGTATCCGGTCTGCCGCCGCTACGCGGAGGTGAAGGCCCGGAGCCGGGCCTGGTGGCTGTCCTATCTCTGAGTGCCGGTCGGCGGGGGCTGGACGGGACGGGCGGGGGAGCTAAAATTCCCTCCCTCCCAAGCAACCGATAGGCATGACCGTCGAGAGCTTTCGCTGGCTCGCGACACCCGGCTGCGGTGTCGCCGCGTTCCTCCTGCTGTACGACACCCATCGCGCCCTCCGGCCCCGGATCGCCGGCGAGCAGCCGTGGCGGGAGAGCCGGGTACTGGGGATGGCCACCCTGGTTCTGGGCACGCTCGTGCTGCAGCGGCTCGAGGGCCCGGCCTGGATGAATGGCGCGATCATCGTGGTCTTGGGCCTGGCCCTGGTGCCGCTGCTCTGGAGCTCGGTCACGCTCCGGCGGCTGGTGGCGGACGTCCTCCGGCAGAATCCCGACGACTGATCTGATCCAGGCTAGCCCACGCAGCCCTCCGCGACGCCACACCTCTCCCGCCCCGGCGGTCTCTCTGCGGCTGCGATCTCCCACAGATTATGGAGCGAAAACGGTGACGCTGGCGAGGGTGTCTGTGCCCACCAGGAAAGCCACATACACGCCGTAGCCCATCCC
>DATEOS010000415.1:0-20210 GCA_035273815.1 Candidatus Limnocylindria bacterium | reverse complement strand
CCGAACGCCCTGGATCACCAGCTCGCGGATCAGCAGCAGCGCCGCGATCCAGGCCGACACCAGCGAGACCTCGACCATGGCGATGAGCGCGCCGGCCACCAGCACCTTGTCGGCGGTCAGGTCCAGGAAGACGCCCAATGGGCTCACTTCGCCGCGCGCGCGGGCCAGCTTCCCATCGATGAAGTCGGTCAGCGCCGCCGCGCCGAACACCAGAAACGCCAGAAGGCCGGCGCCGGCGAAGGGATACAGGAGAAGCGCCATTACCACCGGCGTCGCGGCTATCCGGGCCACGCCCAACATGTTCGGCAGCGACGTGAGCCGGGCCGGTCGAGCCGGTCGGACCGATGGCGCGGCAGGTGCTTGGGGCGCCGCCGTCGAGGGGCGCTCAGCTTCCGCCATTCGAGCTTGCCGCCTCCCGGTTGCCGATCCGCCGCTCGGTGCCGTCGCGCAGCCGCCGCAGATTGTCGCCGTGCGACGCGATGATCAGCAGCCCCGTTGCCAGGGCGTAGGCGACCGCCGCCCAGCCAACCACACCGGTCGCCGCCAGCACCGCCGTGACCGCCGGCGCCGCCGCGGCGGCCACCACCGAGCCCAGCGAAACGTAGCGCGACTGCAGGACAACGACGGCCATCAGGGGCGCGATCACCGCCAGGGTCCACGGCGAGATGACGAGCAGCCCGCCGGCAGAGGTCGCCACCCCCCGTCCTCCGCGGAAGCCGATGAAGACAGACCAGTTGTGCCCCACGACGGCCGCCAAGCCGGCTAGCGCGGCCACCCATTCCACCGTCCCGGCGGCGCCGGACTGGTACAGCGTCTGCGCCAGCAGCACCGCCACGGCCCCCTTGGCCACATCGAGCACGAACACCGCGACGGCCCAGCCCAGGCCCAGTGTCCGCAGTGCGTTGGTCGTTCCGGTCCGGCGCGAGCCATGCTCCCGCAGGTCGACACCGCCGGCAAGGCGACCCGCCAGGAGGCCGAACGGAATGGCGCCGACCAGGTACCCCAGCCCGACGAGCGCGACCGCCCCCAGCGGGCCAGTCACCGGAACGTCAGCTCCGTGACGCCGCCATGCGGCCCTGCAGGAAGCGAAGGGCGACGAGGAGCCCCGTCCACGCCGCCGCGGCACCGAGCCCCACCCACAGGGACGTGGGCAACCCGTTCGGCCACGTAATCGAGAAGCCGATCAGGCCCGCCACGACGGCGCCACCGGCCAGCCAGGTGGCGAATCGGGGTGACCAGAAGAGGAATGGGCCGGCCGGCTTGGCGCGGCGCGTGGTCCGGGCAGCGGCGCGACCACGATTGGCGGTGGCCGCCGGCATCGCGTAGGGGTCCTGGCCCTTGTTCATGCGCTTGTAGGCGCGTCGCTCGGCGCGGGACATCGGCCCGAGTGTACCGCGCTCTCAGTCCTCGTCGTGCACCGGCGGCCGACGCTGGCCGGACGAGCCCATGGCGGAGTGCTCGTCCTCCACCTTGAGCTGCACCGGATCGGTCCCGAAGATCGAAGTCAGCAGCCATTCCAGCCCGACGTGCACCTTTCGATTGAAGCCTGGCGTGCGGCTCCAGTAGTAGCCGCGCCACATGAACCACGCCAGCAGGCCGCGCACGCGGACCCCGAAGACGACGCCCACCCCGGTGTGATGGCCGATCGAGGCCAGCTGCCCCAACGGCCGGTAGCGAAACGGCCTGGGTGGCTTGCCATCAATGTGGGCCAGGACGTTGTGCGCCAGCGCCTTCGCTTCGCGGACCGCGTTCTGGGCGGTTGCCGCGTGCGGTGGCCCGTCCGGGTCGTCGACGTTCGGGATCAGCGCGCAATCGCCAATGGCGAACACGCCCGGTCGGCTGGTGGCCATGGTCGCAGCGGTGATGGCCCGTCCGGCACGATCGACCTCGACGCCGATCCGGGCCACCAGCGGGGATGGACGCACGCCGGCGGTCCAGATGACGGTGCGGGTCGGGATGGTGCGCTGCGCCTGCCCCTCGCCGATGACAACGGCGTTCTCGCGAACCTCTTTGATGGGCATGCCGGTCAGCACCTCGTAGCCGCGCTGCTCGAGCCGGCGCCGCGCGTAGTCACCCATCGGTCCGGGCATCTCCGGCAGGATCCGGTCGCGCGCCTCCACCAGGTGGGCGCTGACATCGGTCCGGCGGAGCTTCGGGTAATAGCGCTTTCGCACGCGTTGGATGAAGTCCTCGACCTCTCCCGCGGTCTCGACTCCGGAGAATCCCCCGCCACCGACCACGAATGTGAGCTGGGCCCGCTTCTCGTCCGGGTCCTCTTCCAGGTCGGCGCGCTCCAGGATCTCGATCATGCGGTTGCGCAGGCTGAAGGCATCGGCCAGCGACTTCATGCCAACCGTGTGCTCCTCCACGCCCGGAATCCCGAAGCCGTAGGTCACGCCGCCCAGAGCCAGCACCAGCGTGTCATAGCGCAGCGTGTGCAGGTCGCCGTCCCGTCCCATCACCGTCACCGCGCTGCCATCCAGGTCGACCGACTCGACATCGGCGGTGATGCACCAGCTGCTGGGCCGCCGCAGCATGCCGCGCAGCGGGCTGACCACGTGACGCGGCTCCAGCGCGCCGGAGCAGACTTCCGGCAGCAGTGGCGTGAACAGCATGAAGTTGTCGCGGCTGACCAGCCAGACCTCGACATCGGTGCGGCGTCCGAGTCGGCGCTCCAGCGCCTGGGCCGTCATCACGCCCGCGAAGCCGCCGCCCAGGATCAGCACCCGGTGCGGCCACGGCGGCTCGGCGCGATAGATCGTGCGCATCGCTCCTGATCATGCCAGCGATCCTCGCGGGGAGGCATCGGTCTGTACCATGGCGGGCAATGGATCGCCCGATGCATGAAGTCTTCGACCAGTTCAAGCAGCAGCTGCCAGACATCGACCCGGCCGAGACCCAGGAGTGGATGGAGTCGCTCGACGCCGTTGTCGAGCAGGAAGGCGCTGATCGCGCCCGCTACCTGATCTTCAAGCTGCTCAAACGCGCCCGGCAGCTGAACGTTGGCCTGCCGCCGCTGGTCCAGACGCGCTACATCAACACCATCTCCCCGGAGCAGGAGCCGTACTTCCCCGGCGACGAGGCGATGGAGCTGCGCATCCGCCGCATGATCCGTTGGAACGCGCTGGCCATGGTGCTGCGAGCCAACACTCGCTTCGAGGGGATCGGCGGTCACCTGTCCACCTACGCCAGTGCCGCCAGCCTGTACGAGGTCGGCTTCAACCACTTCTTCCGCGGGCCCGATGACGCCTCCGCCGGCGACCAGATCTACTTCCAGGGCCATGCTGCGCCCGGCATCTACGCGCGCGCCTTCCTGGAGGGGCGGCTCTCGGAAGAGCAGCTCGATCACTTCCGGCGCGAGGCGCTGTGGCCGGGCGGCCTGTCGTCGTATCCGCATCCGCGGCTGATGCCTGACTTCTGGCAGTTCCCCACCGTCAGCATGGGCCTGGGGCCGATCAACGCGATCTACCAGGCCCGATTCAACCGCTACCTGGCCGCGCGCGGCATCGTCGACACCTCCGCCAGCCGCGTCTGGGGCTTCCTGGGCGATGGCGAGATGGACGAGCCGGAGGCGCTCGGCGCGCTGGGGCTGGCGGCTCGCGAGGGCCTCGACAACCTGATCTTCGTCGTCAACTGCAACCTGCAGCGCCTCGATGGGCCGGTGCGTGGTAACGGCAAGATCATCCAGGAGCTGGAGGCCACCTTCCGCGGCGCCGGCTGGCACGTCATCAAGGTCATCTGGTCGCGCGAGTGGGACGACCTGCTGGCGCGCGACAAGGACGGCGTGCTGCTGGCCAAGATGAACGAGACGCTGGACGGCGACTACCAGCGCCTGTCGGTGGCCGATGGTGCCTTCATCCGCGAGAACTTCTTCGGACCGGATCCGCGCCTGAAGGCCCTGGTCCAGCACCTGCCCGATGAGGATCTGCCGAAGCTACGCCGCGGCGGCCACGACTACCGCAAGGTGTACGCCGCCTATGCGGCAGCAGTGGAGCACACCGGGGCGCCGGTCGTGATCCTGGCCAAGACGGTCAAGGGCTGGACGCTGGGCCCGGGCATCGAGGCTCGCAATGTCACCCACCAGGCCAAGAAGCTGACCCAGGACGAGCTGAAGGTCTTCCGCGACCGGCTGGAGCTGCCGATCCCCGACGACCAGCTGGCCGATGCGCCGTACTACCACCCCGGGATGGAGTCGCCCGAGATCCAGTACATGCTCGAGCGGCGCAACCACCTGGGCGGCCCCATGCCGCGCCGGGTGGTGCGGTCGATGCCCCTGTCGGATGCCGCTGATGAGGCCTACGCCGAGCTGTTCGCCGGATCGGAGCGCGCCGCCTCGACCACCATGGCCTTCAGCCGGTTGACGCGGAACCTGACGCGCGACGCGACCATCGGTCAGCGGATCGTGCCGATCATCCCGGACGAGGCGCGGACCTTCGGCATGGATCCGCTGTTCAAGGAGGTGGGCATCTACAACCCGCTCGGCCAGCGCTACACGCCGGTCGACAAGGAGCTGCTGCTTTCCTACCTCGAGAAGGAGGACGGCCAGATCCTGGAGGAGGGCATCACCGAGGCCGGCGCCATGGCCGACTTCACCGCCGCCGGCACCTCGTACGCCGTACACGGCCAACCCATGATCCCCTTCTACATCTTCTACTCGATGTTCGGCTTCCAGCGCACCGGCGACCTGGCCTGGGCCTTCGGCGACGCCCGCGGCCGCGGATTCCTGATGGGCGCCACCGCCGGCCGCACCACGCTGACCGGCGAAGGGCTGCAGCACGACGACGGGCACAGCCACATCCTGGCGTCGGTCCTGCCCAACATCCGCGCGTATGACCCGGCCTTCGCCTACGAGCTGGCGGTGATCGTGCGCGATGGCATCCGGCGCATGTACGGCGAGGCGCAGGAGGACGTCTTCTACTACGTCACGCTGTACAACGAGAACTGGGTGATGCCGCCCAGGCCCGATGGCGTGGACGAGGCGATCGTGCGCGGCATGTACCTGTTCCGCCCGGCGGACAGGGGCTCACGCCGGGTGCAGGTGCTGGCGTCGGGCTCGATCCTGCACCAGGCCATCAAGGCGCAGCCACTGCTGGCGGAGCGCTACGACATCGCCGCCGACCTGTGGAGCGTGCCGTCCTTCCAGCAGCTGCGCAACGAGGCGCTGGAGATCGAGCGTTGGAACCGGCTGCATCCCGAAGCCGAGGAGCGGGTGCCGTACGTCGTGCAGCAGCTGGCACCGACCGAAGGTCCGATCGTGGCCGCCACCGACTACCTCAAGGCGGTGCCGCACATGGTGGCTCCGTGGATCGACCGGCCCTTCACCGCGCTGGGCACCGATGGCTTCGGCCGCAGCGACACGCGCGAGGCGCTGCGCATCCATTTCGAGGTGAGCCCCGAGCAGATCGCCTACGCCGCGCTCCACGGCCTGTGCATGACCGGCGCGGCTGGTCGCGAGGAGCTGGCGCGGGCGATCGGCGAGCTGGGGATTGATCCCGAGCGGACCGACCCGCTGCACGCCTGACTACCGCCCCGACGCCTAGGCGCCGCTGAGCTGCTCCGTGCGGCCGACCCAGGTGCCGCACCACATGCAGTAGCGGTCGGTCCGCTCGACCTGCTCCCGGCAATTCGGGCAACGGCTGGGCCCGAACACCGCCATCGCCCCGCGCACCGCAGCCACCACGGCCAGGGCCGCGCGTCGGGCGCGCCGGTGCAGCAGGCCGATGAAGGGCGACAGGGACTCGAAGCGCGTGATCCGTCCGGCGCGCCGGTGCAGCAACCCCATGAAGGGTGTGCGGGGCTCGAACGGGGTGATCTGGGCCGCCACCGGATGCGAGGCAACGTGCCGCGTGACCCAGGTCGGTGTGGCCGCGGCCCGGCGCGCAGGTGCCCAGGTGCGCTCGCCGTAGTACAGGAAGCGCCGGCGGGCCCCGTCATAGGCCGCGCGCGCCCGGGGATCGCTGACCAGGCTTCGCACCGCGTTCACGATCTGCATCTCTTCGTGCGCGCGCGGCGAACGGTTGCGGTCGGGGTGGAACGCCAGGGCCAAGCGGCGGCAGGCGATCGCGACCTCCTGGTCACTGGCCGTGGGATCGACCTGCAGCAGGCGGTAGACGTCGCGTTCCGGAGCGTAGGGCAGCAGGCTGGCAGTCATCGGGTCGCAAGCCATGGTAGCCCATGCCTCAAGGGCTTGTCGGACGCGTCAGCGAAGCCCGTGGCTGGGCAATCTGAGCACGTTCGGACGCTAATTTAGCAAATGGGCTTTCTAATTGCGAAAAGGGGGTTGACAGACAGATACCTCGGCTGTACAGTGCGTGCAGATCTTCGAAATCACTACATAGAACTGTCAATTCCAAAGGAGAGGTTGCCATGTTGGACTATCGACTGCACTACGCCATCCTGGCGGCCGAGGACCGCGTTCGTGGCTCTCGGGACCATGTCGCGTCACAGTACCGCGGCGTTCGCCGCATCTTCCGGGTCGGCGGCAGCCGCCCCGCCATCCGCGAGATCGGACGCCGCTAGGCCATGGCTCGCGACGTCATCTCCACCTGCCCCGTCTGCGAGGGCGAGCTGACCATCTCGCGGCTTCACTGCCGCAGCTGTGGCACCGCCCTCGAAGGCGAGTTCGGCGTCGGTCGCTTCGGCCGGCTGAGCAAGGAGCAGATGTCCCTGCTTGAGAGCTTCCTGCGCTCGCGGGGCAACCTGAAGGAGATGGAGCGCGAGCTCGGGATCTCCTATCCCACCGTCCGTGGCCGCGTTGACGCCCTGGTGCGCGCGCTGGGCCTGGCCGATGGAGTCGAAGGCGAGGCCGAGCTGGACGACGCTGGCGCCGACCAGGCCGGAGCCGTGCCTGAGGCGGCGGAGGCCGCCGATGCCGACCTGGCTGCCGAGCGACGCGCCATCCTGGAGCGCCTCTCCAAGCGCGAGATCGGCGCGGACGAGGCCGCGGCCGCGCTGCGTGAGCTTGGCGGCGGGAGCTGAGCGCCGTGGCGACCTTCTACCGCACCCAGACGATTGAACATCCCATTGGCAGGAGCGGCCGGGTGAGCATCAAGGTCACCTCCAGCGATGGCGTGCTGCGCGGCGTCTCCGGCGAAACCGCCCGCATCACCGCCAACTTCCAGCTCCGTGCCAGCTCCGACGAGGAGGCCGATCGCCTGTTCGCTGGAGCCCAGCTCGTAGTGGAGCAGGGCGATGGCTACCTGATCGTCTCCGAGCCCGACGGCCGCTCGCCCCTTGGCGGGCTGGTCGGCCGCCTCATCACCGGACGCGTGGTGGATTACGACATCAGCGCTGACATCCCCGAGCAGGCCGAGCTGAGCTTTGCCGGCGTGTCGGCGGACGTGAACGTCGAGGGTCTGCTGGGCGTCCAGGCGTACGCAACCGTGTCAGGGGACCTCTCCCTGACCCGGCTGGGCGGGTCGGCGAGCGTGAACAGCGTCTCGGGTGACGTGACCATGCGCGCCGACCAGCCCATTTCGGTCAAGGCCGATACGGTCTCCGGCGACCTCAGCGTGGTGGCGCCCATCATCCGCGGCCTGCGCGCCAATGCCGTCTCCGGCGACATCGACGTGGAGGGGCAGCTGACCATGGGCGAGCCATATCGGATCGACACGGTCAGCGGCGACCTGAGCATCGCGCTGCTCGGCGGCGCCGTCTTCGAGGTGCGTGGCATCTCCTCCGACGTGAGCAGCGACCTCGATCATCGGATCGAGGGCCACCAGGATCGACGCCGAGTCACCGTCGGCGCCGGCGGTCCGGAGATCCTCTTCAACTCCATGTCCGGGGACCTGGCCATCCACCGGCCGCGACGCCTCGATCGGGTGCCCGCTCCCCCGCCGGCGCCTGCGCCGCCTGCCGCGCCGGCGCCTCCCCAGTTATCGCAGGAAGTCCAGCTCGCGATCCTGCAGGCACTCGAGCGCGGCGAGATCGACGTCGAGGAGGCCACGCGCCGGCTGAGCGGCGCAACCGACGGATCGGGCTCCCATGAGTGACGAGATGAATACCGTCCTGCGCCTTGTCGCTGAGGGCAAGCTCTCGCCCGAGGAGGCGGCGCCCATCATCGAGGCATTGGGCCAGGTGGACCGCGCCGCCGACCGGGCGACGCAGGCGATGGCCATGGCCGGGGAGGTCCTCGACGCCGATGGCCGGCTGATTACGCGCGGCCGTGGGCGCCGGGTGCGGATCCAGGTCAACGAGCGCGGCCGCCGCGTCGTCGACGTGCGGGTGCCGCTCGCCTTCGCTGCCGCCGCGGCACGGATGGTGCCGGGCATCCCGGAGTCCTACGCAGCGCTCATCGAGCAGGCGGTCGACAGCAACACCACCGGCACGATCGTGGAGGCCGAGGACGAGACGGGCGACGGCGTCGTCATCTCAATGGAGTGAGCATGGACACCACCGCGACCTCGACCACCGGCATGCCCGTCGCCACACCCGAAGAGCCGCAGCGCGGGCTTGCCATGCTGCTGCCCCTGCGGCTGCACGACTTCCGCCTCATATTCACCGGCGAGACGATCTCGCTGATCGGCGACCAGTTCCACTTCATCGCGCTGGCGTGGCTCGCGCTGCAGCTGACCGGGTCCGGCCTGGCGCTGGGCACCGTCCTGATGGCGGCCGCCATCCCGCGCGCCGTCTTCATGCTGCTCGGCGGCGCCATGTCGGACCGCGTCTCTCCGCGCAGCCTGATGATCGTTTCGAACGCGCTGCGCGCGGTGGTGGTCGCTCTCGTGGCGTTCCTGGTGCTGAATGACCAGGCCCAGCTGTGGCAGCTGTACGTGCTGGCCTTCATCTTCGGCGTGGTGGACGCCTTCTTCCACCCGGCGCTGAACACCATCGTGCCGATGATCGTCAGCGAGCGATTGCTGCCGCCCGCCAATGCGCTCGTGCAGGTGATGCAACAGCTGTCCGGCCTCATCGGCCCCGCGGTTGCGGGCCTGGTCATCGCCGCCATCAACACCGGTCCGGCCTTCGCCATCGATGCCGCGTCGTTCGCGGTGGCCACGCTCTGCCTGCTCTTCGTGCGCGGCGGCCGGCGACCGGCGCCGAGCCAAGAGGACGGCCATCGGGAAGGCGTGCTGGCCAACATCGGCTCCGGCCTCTCATACGCCTGGCGCGACCCGGCTGTGCGGGCCATCGTCCTCCTCACCGCCGCCTTCAACTTCGCCTTCACCGGACCGGTGTCCGTGGGACTCCCCTACCTGGCCAAGGAGCGCTTCGGCGGCGGCCCGGCCGAGTTCGGGCTGATGCTGTCGATGTTCGGCGTTGGCGCATTGGTCGGGGCGCTGGTGGCGGGCTCGCTGCGCCACGTCCCGCGGCTCGGCCTGGTGGTGCTGCTCATCGCCGCGGGCCTCGGCGTTGGCCTGGCCCTTGTTGGGAATGCGCCGAGCCTGTTGATCGCCGACACAGCCATTCTGTTCATTGGGCTCGGCGCCGGTTTCATCAATGTGCGCGTCATCGCCTGGCTGCAGGCCCGCACCGACGAGGCGTTCCGCGGTCGGGTGATGAGCCTGGTGATGCT
The DNA here is from genome assembly GCA_035273815.1 of Candidatus Limnocylindria bacterium. GTDB lineage: Bacteria > Chloroflexota > Limnocylindria > QHBO01 > QHBO01 > DASSCW01. The sequence continues at coordinate 10,696 of DATEOS010000415.1, read as the reverse complement.
GGGCAGTGTCGGGCTCATGCCGTTCAGCCTGGCCATCTCGGGCGTGATCATCGACCTCGGCGCAGTGACACTGCTCTTCTCGGTGGCTGGCGCGATCGTGGTCGCAGCCGTGCTGGGAGGTTTCTACTCCGGCGTGCCGGCCCAGATGACCGATGAGGTGGCGGCATGAAGCCCGGCTACGAGGGTCCGGCGATCGATGCGGTCGGACTGGTCAAGGAGTTCGAGCGCGGCCGCCGCACGACCTGGCAGCGGATCCGCCGCCAGGCGGACCAGCGGGAGCGGTTCCGCGCGGTGGACGGGATCGACCTGCGCGTCGAGCGTGGCGAGATCTTCGGCGTGCTTGGTCCGAACGGCGCCGGCAAGACCACCACCATGAAGATGCTCTCGACCCTGCTGGAGCCGACCGAGGGCACGGCCCGCATCCTGGGCTACGACGTCGTGCGCGAGGCGCGGGAGGTCCGGCGACGGATGGGCGCGGTGCTGTCCGACGGCCGCAGCCTCTACTGGAAGCTCACCGCACGTGAGAACCTCGAGTACTTCGCCGCGCTGTACCACGTGCCGCCCAAGGAGCAGGCGGCGCGCATCGGAGCCGCCCTGGAGGCGGTCAAGCTGGACGACCGGTCGGACGACTACGTCGAGCGTTACAGCACGGGCATGCGGCAGCGCCTGGTGCTCGCCCGAGCCCTCCTTCCCGATCCGGAGCTGCTACTGCTGGACGAGCCGACGGTTGGCCTGGATCCGCAGTCGTCACGCGACCTGCGTGACCGCGTCCGCGACCTGAAGGCACAGGGCCGAACCGTCCTGCTCACCACGCATTACATGGAGGAGGCCGACCAGCTCTGCGACCGGATCGCGATCGTGGACCACGGCCACGTCGTGGCGCTGGACACGCCCACGGGCCTCAAGCGCACGATCGCCGCCACCGAGGTGGTGCACCTGGAGATCGAGTCCAGCTCCGCCGACGCCGCCTTGCTGTCCCGCCTGGAGCGCACCGCCGGCGCCCTGGCGCGCCAGGAGCATCAGAACGGGACGCTGGAGGTCACCGTCCACGTGCGCAGCGCGCGGGACTTCGTCCCCGTCGCGTTCGACGCCGCCCGCGCGGAGAACGCGGCAATCAAGCACGTCGAAGTGGTGCCGGTCACCCTCGAGGACGTCTTCATCTCGCTGACCGGCCGGGCGCTGCGCGAATGAGTCCCTCGCGGCTGGACGACCTGCGCGCCGACGTTCGCGCCTTCGGGGCGGCCGGCATGAAGGAGTGGCGCCTGCTGCGGCGCTACCCGAGCCTGTTCATCGGCTTCCTGTTCTGGCCGATCGCGCTGCCGCTGGCTTACGTCTTCCAGGCGCAGGGCTACTCCGGCGGGCAGCCAGCAGCGCTCGATGCCTTCGCGCAGCGAACCGGCACGACGGAGGTCGCCGGCTTCCTGTTTCTGGGCTGGGCGACCTATATGTGGATCAGCATGATCCTGTGGGGTCCCGGCACCGCGTTGCGGACCGAACAAGTGCGCGGTTCGCTGGAGGCCCTGTTCATGACCCCGGTCAGCCGCATGGTGATCCTGTTCGGCCCCGTCGTCAGCCAGATCGTATGGGCCATCTGGATGTTCGCCGTCGTGGGTGGGGTGCTGGTCGTCTTCTTCCGGGTGCCCATCGGCCCCGTCGAGGCATTGCGGGCCCTGGGCGTGATCCTGGTGGCGGTACCCGCGCTGTACGGCCTGGGCGCGCTGTTCGCGGCGGTGGTGCTGCGCTTCGGCGAGGTGAGCGCCATGGTGCAGACCGTGCGCGGCGTCTTCACCGTCTTCTGCGGGATGACCTTCCCCATCATCATCCTGCCGGTGTGGGCCAAGGCCGTGGCGCTGAGCCTGCCGCCCACCTACCTCATCGGCGACCTGCGTGCGGTGCTGCTGAAGGGCAGCGACTTCGTGTCGCTGGTGCCCGAGCTGGCGATCCTGGCCGCCATGGGCCTGGCGCTGTGCGGCTTCGCGGTGATCGCCTTCCGGCGCACCGAGCGCTTCGCCCGGCAGGGCGGCAGCCTGGCTCAGTACTGAGATGGGATCGGACCCATGATCGAGGAGCTGAAGGCCGCCTGGGCTGTCGCCCGGAAGGAGCTGCAGGTCGCGCGGCGCTATCCGCTGAACCTGGTCAACGAGGTGTTGCAGCCCCTCTACCAGTTCCTGCTGCCCAGCCTGCTGCTGGGCCTCACGTTCTACGTCGGCGGCCGCGCGGTCGGCCTGGAGGCTACCACCGGGACCGATGACCTGGCGGGCTACCTGTTCCTGGGCACCGTGGTCGGGGGCCTGGTCAGCGCCGCCTTCTGGGACATGGCGTTCGGTCTGAAGCGCGAGATGGACGCCGGCACGCTGGAGCCGACCTGGCTGACGCCGACGCGGCCGGACACGACCGTGCTGGGTCGGGCCATCTCCGGCGGGATCCTGTCGGCGGCGGCGAGCGTGATCCTTGTCGCGACGGGCGCGCTCGTGTTCGGCGCCGATCTGGCGGCGGGCATGTTGGCCGGCCTGCCGGCCATCCTGCTCGCATCGATCAGCATGATCGGCATCGGCTACCTGGTGGCCTCCGCGGTGCTGATGATTCGCGAGCCGAACTTCATGGTGGATGCCACCAACTTCATTTTCGCCATGCTCTCGGGTGTGGCCTTCCCGATCACCGTGCTGCCACCGGTGATCCAGCCCTTCTGTTATCTGCTGCCGACCACCTACGCCGTGGACCTGCTGCGTTACTACGCCCTGGACACGATTCCGCTGCTGCCGCCGCCCGTGCAATGGGTGATGCTGGTGGTGCTGGCGGTGGTCTACATCGTGGTCGGGCGCTGGGTCTTCCTGCGGACCGAGCACCGCATGCGTGTGCTGGGCACTACCGGCCAGCACTGACCTGGCGTCCGGCCTCCACCCGCTGGCGCAGCGCGTGCAGCACAATGTGCGCCGATATGCGAAGGAACCAGCCCGAGCGCGACGGGCCTGAAGCGCGCCGCGTCGACCCGCTGCTCGAGGTCAGGGAGAAGAAGCGCGGCGCGCGTCCGGGCGACGCCTATGTCCGCATCGTGCGGCCCTTCGACGACGAGTTCGAGCGCTCCGACGAAGGGACCCTGATCGCCTCGGAGAAGACGATCCTGGACCGGCGCGGCTGGCACGTTGGTTTGCGCGGCCTTCGAACGTTCCTGATCGGCCGGCCCATCTCCACCGAGCACGAGGAGCACGAGCGCCTCACCAAGACCAAGGCCCTGGCCGTCTTCAGCAGCGACAACATCAGCTCCAGCGCCTACGGCCCAGAGGAGATCATGCGGGTGCTGGCCTTCGCCGGGATCGCCTCGCTGTTCCTCACCGTTCCCCTGGCCGCGCTCATCATCGTGATGCTCGCCATCGTCACCATCAGCTACCGGCAGACGATCAAGGCGTACCCGATGGGTGCCAGCAGCTACATCGTGGCCAGCGACAACCTGGGCGATCGCGCCGGCATCCTGGCGGCATCGGCGCTGCTGATTGGCTACGTGGTGACAGTCGCCGTGTCGGTCTCGGCCGGCGTCGCCGCCATGACGTCGATCGTTCCGGAGATCGTTCCCTTCAAGGTGCCGATCAGCATCGCCCTGGTCGGGCTGCTGATGCTCGGCAACCTGCGAGGCATCCGCGAGTCAGGAACGATCTTCATGGCGCCCACCTACCTGTACATCGTGGTCATGCTGGGCGTTGTCGCCTGGGGCCTGGTGCAGTCGCTGACGGGCACACTGGTCCCCTTCGACGCGCCGGCCGCGTGGCTCGATTATTGGAACACAACCGGTCAGGCGCTGGGACTATTCATCATCTTGCGGGCGTTTTCACAGGGAGCGGTGGCGCTGACGGGCGTGGAGGCCATCTCCGATGGCGTGCCCGCCTTCAAGCCGCCGGAGTGGAAGAACGCCCGCACCACGCTCACCTGGGCGGCACTGATCTTCGGCATCCTCTTCCTGGGGATCGCCTACCTCGGGTCGGCGCTCGGCATCGTCCCGGACCCCGACGAGCAGCAGACCGTCCTGAGCCTGCTGGTTCGGCAGGTCGCTGGCAGTGGGCCGATCCTGATCGTGGCGCAGGTCTCCACCGCGTTGCTGCTGGTGCTGGCCGCTAATACCAGCTTCGCCGATTTCCCGCGCCTCTCCTCGTTCCTGGCGCGTGACGGCTTCCTGCCGCGCCAATTCGCTTTCCGTGGCGAACGCCTGGCCTTCACAACCGGGATCCTGGCGCTGTCGGGCATGGCGGCACTGCTGCTGTACCTGTTCGATGCGAGCGTCAGCGGCCTGATCCCGCTGTACACCCTGGGCGTGTTCATCGCCTTCACCCTGTCGCAGACCGGAATGATGCTCCGCTGGCTACGGCGCCACGAAGACGGCTGGCAGCGCGGCGCCTTCATCAACGGGCTCGGCGCCGCGACGACGGGCGTGGTGATGCTGGTCGTCGGCACCAGCAACTTCTTTGCGGGCGCATGGCTGGTGGTCGTGCTGGTCCCCCTGCTGATGCTGCTGTTGTCCGGCATCCGCCGCCACTATCGCAACCTCGACGATCGGCTGGCGCTCGAGCGCATCCCGGCCGGTAAGGAAGTGGCCGCCGAGCCGATCGTGATCGTGCCGGTGGCGCGGCTGGATCGCACCGCGCGCCAGGCGATCGCGTTTGCCAACTCGATCAGCAAGACCGCCACCGCGGTCCACATCACCAACAATCCCGAGTCGGCCGCCGAGCTGCGCGAGCGCTGGCCCGACTGGGCGGGCGAAACCGAGCTGGTCGTCGTGGAGTCGCCCTATCGGGCCCTGGTCGGCCCGCTCCTGCGCTACCTGGACGCGCTGCAGGCCCAGGATCCCGGTCGTCCGGTGCTGGTGGTCCTATCCGAGGTGGTGCCGCGCCACTGGTGGGAGAACCTGCTGCATAACCAGACCGCGCTGCGCCTGAAGCTGCGCCTCTTCGCCCGGCCGAACACCATCGTCGCCGATGTCCCCTACCACCTGCCCATCGACGAGCGGTAGGCACTGACGCTGCGTCACCGCAGCGCGTAACCGGCCGCGAATCTCCCTCGACGAGGCGCGCCCGACCCGTCCCGGGCTGCGTGGATTGAGCACGACCACCGAGGGAGGTTCCATGCGCACCCGCATTCCATCTCTGCTTCTCCCGGCCGTCCTGGCCGCGATCGCCAGCCTGGTGCTGGTCGCCGGAGCGCTCGGCGCCGAGGTGGGCTTCTCTGCCGACCTGTCCAATGGCGGCGAGGGCGACGAGGATGGGTCCGGCACGGCCGCCATCACCATCGACCCCGACACGGGCGAGGTCTGCTATGACCTGACCGTTGACGGGATCCAGCCGGTCACAGCGTCCCACATCCACATTGGGGCTGAGGGTGAGAGTGGTGACGTGGTCGTGCCGCTGGACGTCGACGGCTTCGAAGGCTCCAGCAGCGACTGCGTCGATGCGTCGGATGCCGACCTGGATGCCATCATCGCCAACCCGGCCGGCTATTACGTGAACATCCACACCGAGGACTTCCCCGCCGGAGCGATCCGCGGCCAGCTGGTCGCCGACTCGCCCGACACCGCCATGGAGACCCCGACCTCGTCGCCGTGGGCGGCGCTTGGGCTCCTGCTGGTGGGGATGGCCGGCGTGCTGGGGGTGCGCGTCGCGCGACGCCGCGCCTGACCCTGGGCTCGCGTGCCCCATGAGGCGGAGGCCGCCCGCGGCCTCCGCCTCGTTTTCCCTCCTACACGAACCCCAGGACGTTGATGACGTAGATGCCGTAGGCGTGGACGACGATGCCGAAGACCACAAGCGCCCGGAGGACCCAGGTCGGTCGGTCTCGATAGGCGATGCCCAACAGCAGCAGGAGGAGCGGTATCGCGTCCAGGATGCGGCGATAGCCGAACTGCGCGAAGCCCCACGATCCCCACATCAGGTCCGGGAGCATGACCAGCACCACGCCGAGCCATAGCCACGGCACGATTCGGCCGCGCGCCAGCACCGACAGGAAGAGAAACGGTGCCGTGAGCACGAGCGACGCACCCGAGAAGGACGGCTTCAGGAATGGGGCGTCGCCGACGATCTGGAAGCCGTCGTAGAACATCACCTTCAGGTGACGCGGAATGTATGTCACCGACATCAGGCCCTCGCTGAACCACGGCTCGTCGGTGATCAGCCCCGTTTCGCCGGACGGGATGTGGGCGTATCCGAAGTCGATGGGTGAGCCGAAGCGCGCCACGTTGTAGATCGCGAGGAATAGCGCCGGGACCGCGACGCCCGCCGCCAGCCGCAGCTGGGCTGGGCGGATATGCCAGCCCGCCTGGCGCGCGTAGATGGCCGCCACGGCAGGGAACGCCAGGCCGGCTGGCAGCCGTGACCCGGCTGCCAGGCCCAGCAGGAGGCCGGCCACAAGGGGGTCCCTGCCCCGGACCGCCAGGTTCAACGACCCGAGGGCGAACATCACTGCACAGATCTCGGCGTAGTGATGCGGGCCGGCCATTCCGGCCACCCACCAGTGGGTCGTGAGCGCGAAGCCGACCGTGAGCCAGCGGCGAGACGCCAGTGCCACGCCCCAGCCTCGGAGGAGCCAGTACGCCAGGCTCACGTTGATGGCCCCCACGATGCTCGCGTAGACGTTGCCGTCCAGCTCGCCCCACGACGTGTCGGGACCGGTGAACAACGCAGCGGGGATGAGCGTCAGGGCGGGGACTGGAGGCAGGGGGACGTACTGGCCGCCTGCTGCGCGGGGAACAAGCTCGAGCCAGGGACGGTCCTCGGCAAGGTGCAGCTGGCCGGACAGGAACGCCTCCGCGAGCGGTGGCCACATGTCGCCGTGCACCGAAGGCCCGGTGATCCAGTAGACGACCAGCGCCATGGCGCCCAGCAGGACTGCCTCAATGACGGCTGATCGGCGATCGAGGTCCGGCTGCTCATCGGTCATTCAGCCGCACTCAGCTACCGCGGGGAGGAGAGTGGCGCGCCCGGCAGGATTTGAACCCGCGACCTGATGGTCCGAAGCCACCCGCTCTGTCCACTGAGCTACGGGCGCACACAGCACGCTCAAATCGAGCGGAAAGGTGGGAGCGGGACTCCAGCGTCAGACAGCGTCAGACTCGGAGGACTTGGCAACCCTCACGAGGAACACACTGGTGACCCTACAGACTCCACCTCCCACGCTCCCTATCGTGACCGCCGACGATTTCGCCGTCAACGCGACCAGCGTCGCCGGCACATCCGCGCCGCGAACCTCTACCCCGTCACGCAGCGCACGTACCTGACGTCTCTGGCCCGGCTAGCGGCCTACCGCCAGGATCGCGCCATGCCAACGGATGTGGCCAACATCCGACGCGAGCATGTGAAGGCCGCTGTACCCGCGATAAACGATCGGCGACCGCGATTACCCGCTAGGCCTCAGACCGCGGCGGGCAGCCTCTCGAGTAGCTCGTCCAACCGCTCGTAGTCCTCATCCCTGCCGCTGTCCACGTCGAGTAGGGCGTCACGGTCGTCGGCAGACTGGTAGACCGACACGCCGTCAATGCGGGTGCGTCCGTTGCCGATGTCGACGAAGGTGAACGCTTCGAAGAAGGGGTGTCCGGGCAACCCCTCGTACTCGAAGGTCTGCACGATACGGCGCGGGGCGGTGACCTCGTGAAACGAGCCGTAGAAACCCCATTCGCCGCCAAGGCCGGTGACGAGGTAGCTCCAGCTGCCACCCGTCCGCGGGTCGAAGTGTCGAAGCCTCACCTCGGTGCCGCGCGGGCCGGTCCATTGGGCAACAAGTTCCGCATCGATGTGTGCTGCGAAGACCCGAGAGACGGGTGCGTCGAACTCACGGGAGAACGCTATGTTCTGCTCACCGGGAGCGATCGTGACGGTGCGCCTGAGGTTGCTCATTGTTTCTCCTTCGTTCTCTCCAGCAGCTGATCGAGGCTCGTGAATCTCGACTCCAGGCGACGACGGTGCGCGTCGAGCCATGCGGCTGAGCTGTTAAGGGCTGCGGCCTCCAGCTGCGCCGGGCGGGTCTGACCCTCACGGCGCCTTGAGACGACGCCAGCCATCTCGAGCACCTTGATGTGCCTCGAGACCGCCTGCAGCGAGATCGGAAAGAGCGCTGCGAGCTGGTTGACCGTGGCATCGCCGGCAGCTAGCCGATCCACGATCGCCCGTCGCACCGGATCACCAAGGGCCGCAAAGATGATTGCGGGGTCCGCGCGTGTCGCCGTTCTTGCTTCCACGGATACTCAACCGTTTTGTTGAATAAGGCTACCACTGACGCGCACGGCTAGTCAACAGCGGGGCGAGAGGCGACGTTGACGGCGGCTGATTTTTAGCTGAGACGCACCCGACCTGCCGGGTTCAATCCTTGCTCGCAGCGGACCCATCGACGCAGACGACCCCCTTGTTGCCGTCCTGGTCGGCAATCACGGTGAGCGATGGCGCGTCGCTATCATCGACGACGGTTCCACCCGCGGCGACGGCAGCGGCCACCCGTTGCTCGGCCACCTCAGGCGCCACATAGATCTCGATATGGAACCGCTGACCCGGGGCCTCGTGTTCGTCGGCGTCGCCGAACCATAGGTTTGGCACCCGTCCCGTGGCATCCCGGATCTCGTCGCTGGGGGTCCCGCGGCCCTGAGCATCGGCGCTCCCGGTCAGTAGAGCGGCCCACACGGGAGCAATGGTCGCGGAGCGCCCCGTATCGAGGCCGAGCTCGATGTCGCTGACCGAGGCCGGGTCGGCGTTGACCTTGTGGTCAAGGGCGATCTCGGTGATGCGTCGCGCGAGGTCGACGTCCTGCTGGGTCACCCATTCAACCACGTGTTCGGTGCCTTCGTCGTCGCGGTAGATGGCGTCGTCGCTGACCAACTTGAAGTCGACGTATCCCTTACCGATGGACACACTCGGGTAGTGGCCGAGCGCGTCGCCCGCCTCGCCTACCGCGGCGACGAACCGTGCGCCGGTGCCGAAGTCGCCGATCATGTAGCGCGCATGCAGTCCCTGGGCCAGCTTGCGCCAGTCGGTCAGGTTCGCCTCGGCGATCTGCTCGCCCTTCAGCATGTCCATGGAGGGGGACCATATCCTGAATGAGCCTGCTGTGCTGGCGCAAGGAGCAACCGAATCTGCCGCTGTTGGCACGGGTGCCTTCCGAGCGCCGCCGGACCTACTGCCCCCGTAGGTGGACCGGCTTCACTCCCCTAATAGTGATACGGGCATGGGAGCAAGGTCCGGCTGTACGACGGGACCGGCGGGCGGGTACCGTCCCGCCGATGCCAGGCCTGACCGAAGCACTCGGATTCTCGTCCCTGATTGCCGGGACGCTCGAGTATGCGATCCTGCTGCGCCACCGCGAGGAGCGGCGCCGCGACACCGCGGACGCCGAGCTGGCTTCCGACCTGGGCCATGAAGCCCTGATGCGGATGAGCCTGCTCGACCGCGCCACGCCCCGGCGCAGGTGGTCAGCGTTCGGGACGCGCTTCCGCTAACCGCTCGGCGCCGATCGCCGCGTGCGATCCGTCAGCAGCCGATGTCTCAGCAGCTGATGCGCTTGATGGATTGACTCGGCCCGTGATCGCCGTCCCCGCCGAATTTGGCGACGATCCGGCATCGGCCCGCATTCGGTCGCGGGAATTGCGTCGAGAAGCTGCTGTCGCTGAAGCCGTCGCCGCTCAGATCCGACCTCCCGGTGAGGGTGGGGCGACGGACGCCGAGGCGCACCCAGACGCCGTTGCGCATGCGGGACAGGGTGACGACCATCAGCTTGCCCGGATGGGCGGGTGAAAGCCGCCCATGGATCCGGATCTGTCCGTTCATCTTCTTGCTGGTGAACCGCGTCCACGTGTCGTCGTCGCGGATCAGGCCGCTCGCCTGGCCGTGCAGGATCGCTGCGCCGGCCGAGGGGTTGATCAGGCTCAGGAAGAACCGCTCGCGATGCTCCAGCCGAGTGTCGGTCTTGATCTGGAACGTGACCGTCGCCGTGGTGGCGGACGCCGCGAACGCCAGGTTCCCGGAGACGCTCGTGAAATCCGACGGCGCGGTCGCGGTGCCACTGGTGGTCAGGTAGTCGACGTTCACGGCCGTCGTCAGGTTGCCCGAGCGGGTGACAGTGAAGACCAGCGTCCTGGTTCCTCCACTGCCCTCCCTGACGGTGCGTCGGGTCACGTCCAGGACCGCGGCGTCCGGCGGGATCGGGTCGTTGTCCTGGATCGTGACCACGGCCGGGTGGGTTCCGAGTGTGGCGTTCACGGGGTCGGCGAGATCGACGTCGAAGGTCTCATCGCCTTCGGCATCTTCGTCGCCCGTGACCGTGACCGCGATTGAGGCGGTCGTCTGGCCCGCTGCGAAGTTGACCGTCCCCGCGCTCAGGGCGTAGTCGATGCCCGCCGTGGCGGATCCATCGACCGTCGTGTAGTCGACGGAGACATGCTTGCCGCTCGGCGCAGACAGGGTGACGCCGACCGAAGCGATCGGGGTGTCGCCGATGTTCCCTTCCGGCACGGTCAGGGTGGCGACCGCTGACACGGTTGGCGGCGCGTCGTTATCGGTGATGGTGCCCATGCCCTGCCCGTCCGCGATGGTCCCGCCAACGGGATTGCTCAGGCGCACGACGAAGGTCTCGTTCGCTTCGTCGAGCATGTCGCCCACGATGGTGACGGCGACCTTGCGCGTCTTGTGCCCACCGGCGAACTTCAGCGTCCCGCTCCGCGCCAGGTAGTCGCTCG
>DATEOS010000414.1:0-2097 GCA_035273815.1 Candidatus Limnocylindria bacterium | reverse complement strand
ACAACACCGCCGCGGTGATCGATGCCGACGGGACGTACCTGGGTAAGTACCGCAAGACCCACATCCCCCACGTCAAGGGCTTCTGGGAGAAGTTCTACTTCCGCCCCGGCAACCTGGGCTACCCGGTGTTCGACACCGCGGTCGGCAAGGTGGGCGTCTACATCTGCTACGACCGTCACTTCCCGGAGGGCGCCCGGGCACTGGGTCTCAATGGCGCCGAGCTGGTCTTTATCCCGTCCGCCACGTCCCGCGGCCTGTCCGAGTACCTGTGGCGGGTCGAGCAGGTGTCGCACGCTCTGGCCAACGGCTACTACGTTGGCACCATCAACCGGGTCGGCATCGAGCCGCTGGGCGACGACGACTTCTACGGGCAGTCCTACTTCGTGGATCCGCGCGGTCAGTTCGTGGGCGACGTGGGCGATCCGCACGAGGAAGAGCTGATCGTCCGGGACCTGGACATGGACCAGATCACCGAGGTCCGGCAGCTCTGGCAGTTCTACCGGGATCGCCGGCCCGACGCCTATTCGGATCTGGTGCGGCCCTAGCGCAGAGAGGAGCGACCGCGAATGGCCACCGAGCAGGCCGCTCCGCGATCCCAGTCAACGCCGGCAGCCGCCGCATCCAGCGGCCTGATCCTGGGGACGCTGGCCGCCGGCCAGTTCCTCATGACTTTGGACAGCTCGGTCATGAACGTGTCGATCGCGACCGTGGCGGAGGACGTCGGCACCACCATCACCGGCATCCAGACCGCGATCACCATGTACACGCTGGTCATGGCATCGCTGATGATCGTGGGCGGCAAGATCGGCGCGGTGATCGGGCACCGGCGTGCCTTTTCCCTCGGCCTCGTCATCTACGGACTTGGCTCGGGGATCACCGCCATTGCGCCCAGCCTGCCGGTGCTCCTCTTCGGCTGGTCGCTGCTGGAGGGCATCGGCGCCGCCCTGATCCTGCCGGCCATCGTGGCCCTTGTGGCCTCGAACGTCCCACGCGAGGGCCGCGCCGGCGCCTACGGGCTGATCGCCGCGGCCGGGGCCTGCGCGGTGGCCGTCGGTCCGCTCATCGGCGGCGCCCTGACGACCTACGCCTCCTGGCGCTGGGTGTTCGCCGGCGAGGTGATAGTGGTGGTCATCATCCTGATCATCGGGCGACGGATCGCGGACGCGCCACCCGCCGTTCGCCCGAAGATCGATGTGCTGGGCGCCGTGCTCTCTGCCGCCGGCCTGGGCATGCTGGTGTTCGGTGTCTTGCGTTCCGGTGACTGGGGCCTGATCCAGCCAACGCCCGAAGCCCCGATCCTGTTCGGCACCTCGATTGTCATCTGGCTGATCATCGGTGGCTTCCTGCTGCTGTGGCTGTTCCTGCTGTGGCAGGTGCACCTGGATCGGACCGGCGGTGAGCCGCTGGTGCCACCGGCGATCCTGCGGGTGTCGCAGCTGCGGGGAGGGCTCAGCCTCTTCGGCTTCCAGTTCTTCCTGCAGTCCGGCATCTTCTTCACCATCCCGCTCTTCCTCTCAGTCGTGCTGGAACTGTCGGCCATCGACACCGGCATTCGTCTCGTTCCGTTGTCGTTCTCGCTGCTGGTGCTGGCGCTCGGCATTCCCAGAATATGGCCGATGGCCTCGCCGCGGCGCGTATCGCGCATCGGCCTGCTGCTGATGTCGGCTGGCGCCGCGGTCTTCGTCGGCGGCCTGGACCCGGGCGCGTCGGCGGAGATTGTCTTTGTCCCCATGTTGCTGATCGGCGCCGGAATCGGCGCCCTGGCCTCACAGCTCGGAGCGGTGACTGTCTCGGCCGTACCGGACGAGCAGAGCGCGGAGGTCGGCGGCCTGCAGAACACCGCCACCAACCTTGGTGCCTCACTCGGGACGGCGCTGATCGGCTCCATCCTGATGGCGGCCCTGGCGTCGTCGATGCTGGAGGGCGTGATTGCCAACCCAGAGATCCCGACGTCGGTCAAGGAGTCGGCAACGGTCCAGCTCTCGGGTGGGGTGCCGTTCATCTCTGATACCCAGCTGGAGGCCGCCCTGGCAGACGCGGAAGTGCCGCCCGACGTGGCGCAGGAGGCGCTCGAGATCAATTCGACGGCCCGGCTCG
>DATEOS010000413.1:0-6331 GCA_035273815.1 Candidatus Limnocylindria bacterium | reverse complement strand
GCCTTCGGGGGGTTGCCAGGGCGGCATTGGCGTCGGCACGGCGGGCGCGAGCTCCCGGACGCCGGCCAGGTGCGCGACCACGTCGCCCAGCCGCGACGCCGGCAGCACGGCGATCCCGGCCACGCACGCCGCCTCGGCCTCGTCTCCGGTGGCTACCGTCACGCTCCCGATTCCCGCCGACTGGGCAGCGGCCACCAGCGAGAGCACGCCATTCACCGGGCGCACGCTCCCGTCCAGCGCCAGCTCGCCGAGCAGCGCGGTCGACTCCAGACGACGCAGATCAGGCAGCTGGCCGGAGGCGGCCAGGATCCCGACGGCAATGGCCACGTCGTAGGCGGTGCCGTCCTTCGGCACGTCGGCCGGGGCCAGGTTCACGGTGATGCGGCGCGACGGCAGCTCGAAGCCCGAGTTGCGGAGCGCCGAGCGAACTCGCTCGCGGGCCTCCTGCACCTGGCTGCCGGCCAGTCCCACGATGGTGAGTGACGGCAGGCCGAAGGCCACGTCCACCTCCACTCGAACCGGCAGTCCCTCCACGCCGAGCAGAGAGGCGCTGAGGGTCTGGGCCAGCATGCGCACTCCGTTCAGGAGGCGTGGCTTGCGGGAAGTGCCGGCCGCCCGCCTGCTCGCCTCCCAAACTCCAGCGGCGACCGGCGGAAGCGAGACTAGGGACGACGCCTTACCGCGGGGTTAGCGGCGCGTTATCGGGGCCCTGGCGGTCAGGCGCGAGCGACGGCGACCTCGGCAGCCAGCTGCTCGTCCACCTTGCGCGCGAAATCGGCGACCGAGCGGCCCAATGGCCCATCGGGCCGGGAGGACATGAACGGCTCGCCCGAGTTCAGGGCGCTGATGGCGCCGCGATATTCGTTGATGATCTGGTAGTCGACCTTGCGGGCAAGCGCCGATTCGGCGTTGTTGACGTTGATGCCGGTGTAGGCATTCGATCGGTTCAGGACCAGCTGGACCTTCCCCTTCTCGTACCCGAGATGGTCCATGGTCTCGAGCACCGATCGGACATTCTTCAGGCAGGACAGGTCCGCCGTCATGATCACGAAGATGACGTCCGCCTCGTCGAACAGCTGCAGGTTGAAGTCGTCGATCGTCTTCACCATGTCGACGAATGTGTAGTCGTACATCTTCCGGAACAGGTTGAGGAGCGTGCTGACCGTGGTCGGATCGGTCCGCTGGCGCTCCATGACGATGTCGGCCGCCTCGGGCGAGGGCGGCGCCAGCAGCAGGTCCACTCCGGTGTGGTGGCGGACGATCAGCTTCCGCAGCAGGTCCGCGTCAAGGTCGGGCTCGCTGACGGCGTTGACGATCGAGGCCGTGTCCAGGCCCAGGTCCAGAAAGACGCGCAGGTCGCCGAACTGCAGGTTCGCATCGATGAGCGCCGTGCGGCGGGCCATCTCGCGACCCATGGCGATGGCGGTATTGATGGCGATGGTGGTCGTGCCGACACCCCCCTTGGCGCCGTAGAGGACGGCCAGCCGCCCAAGCGTCGTCGCCTCCGCGCCGGCCGCGGTGGGCAGCGAACCACCACGAGCCAGCAGCGCCTTGATGCGCGCCATCAGCTCCAGCGGATGGAACGGCTTGACGATGTCGTCATCGGCGCCGGCCCGCAGGCCCTTGACCCGTTCGCCCACGTCCGCCTCGGCGGTGAGCATGATGATCGGCACCCGCCGCCCATCGGTCTCGGCGGCACGGATCTGCTGCGTGGCGACGTAGCCATCCAGCTTGGGCATGGCCACGTCCATCAGGACCAGGTCCGGTTGCGACTCCTTCGCCATCGCGACGCCGGCCTGGCCGTCGGCGGCGACGATCACCTCGAATCCCTCCTGCTTGAGGGTGAAGACGAGGACGCGCTGGATGTTCAGGTCGTCATCGACGACGAGGACCTTCGTGGCAGCCATGCAAGGACCTTAGCCGACGTGGTGTGTCCGAGCGGTGTGGCCGAGCGGACAGGCGCGGTGCTGCGCCGGGCGCGATTATACGGGGGCCACCCCGTCCAGGTGCCGCTCCAAGAAGCCGAGCACGCGGCGCTCGTATGCCTCTCCGCCCAGAGCGTGCGCCTCGCTGTGGGCAGCGCCGTCCACCACCATCAGCTCCTTCGGCTCGCTCGCCGCCTCGTACAGCCGCACCGCCTGCGTCCAGTCGACCAGCCGGTCCTCACGCGGCGCGATCAGCAGCAGCCCGCGCGGTGCGATCTGCCCGACCCGCTGGATCGGCTGCCGCAGCAACGTCCGCGCCCGAACCGACGCGGCGGCCACCACCAGCCGCGACCCGAGGCCGGCGAACGGATAGCGGCTCTCGCGCATGCGGTTGGCGATCGGGTTCTGGAGCACGGCGTAGGCGGCATCGGCCACCACGGCGGCCACCGGCAGGTCCGGCGCAGCCGTGATCGCCACCGAACCGCCCATGCTGATCCCCATCAGGGCGATTGGTCCGTAGCCCCGGCCCTGCAGGAAGCGGACGGCCGCCGCCACGTCGCGCTGCTCGAGAGTGCCCAGCGTGATGAGCGCGTCGTCCGAGTTGCCGTGGCCACGGAAGTCGAACTGCAGGATGTTGTAGCGAGGCTGAATCCAGGGCACGAACTCGGTCAGCCACGGGAGGCGGTGCCAGCTGAAGCCGTGCATCAGGATCACCGCCGCCCGGGTCTCGCGCCCGGCGGGGATGAGCCAGCCGTCAAGGGTGTAGCCGTCATCGGTCGTGAAGCGCACGTCCTCGTGCGCCAGGCCGATGTCTCCCGGATGCGCCGGCGCACCCTCCTCCGTCGGCTCCACTGGCTTGCGCGGGGGACGCACGACGCGCCGCGACCCTTCGACGGTGACGAAGCCCAGGTAGCCGGCAGCGCCGGCCGCCACGATGCGGCCGAGCCAGGCGGCCAGGCTGCGACGCGTGGAACCGTGGCGCGCCATGACCTCAGCCGGAGGTGGCCGGTCCCTCGCTCTCGCTCGAGATGCGGGCCGAGCGCATGGCGTCGCCGATCGGGCGGCTGAGCTCGGACAGCTCCATGGGCACGATCCAGGTGGTCGAGTTGCTGGCAGCCAGCGACTTCAGCGCCTCCAGGTACTGGAGGGCCATCGTCTTCTCGTCGACGCCCCGCGCCGCACTGAAGATGGTCTGCAGCGCGTTGCTGAAGCCCTCGGCGCGCAGGATCTGGGACTGGCGCTCGCCCTCGGCGCGGAGGATGTTCGACTGCTTGTCGCCCTCCGCCACGTTGATGGTGGCCTGCCGGGTGCCCTCCGACTCGGTGATCACCGCGCGGCGATTCCGCTCGGCGCTCATCTGCCGGTTCATGGCGTCCTGGATGTCCCGTGGCGGCACGATCTCCCGGATCTCAACGCTGGTGATCTTCACGCCCCAGCGCTCGGTCACCTCATCCAGCTTGGCGCGCAGGATGTGGTTGATCTCCTCGCGCTTGGCCAGCACGTCATCCAGCGGGATGTCGCCGATGACGGCGCGCAGCGTCGTCGCGGCCAGCGCCTGCGAGGCACCGGAGAAACTCGTGATCGCCGTCACCGACTGCTCCGGGTCGAAGACCTTCGAATAGACCAGGAAGTCGATGCTGATGGGCGCGTTGTCCTTGGTGATGCAGGTCTGCGGCGGCAGCTCGATGTAGAACTCGCGCAGGTCCACCTTCACCGGCTGCTGGATGATCGGCACCAGGAGGACCAGGCCGGGGCCGGCTGCTCCGTTCGAGACGCGGCCGAGGGTGAAGATCACGAGCCGCTCGTACTGCCGGACGATGTTGATGGTGCTGTAGATCAGGAACAGGAGCACCAACGCGACGATTGCCAGGATTACGATCGGGATGATGTCATCCATGGCTCGGGTGGCACCTCAATGACGTTCGAGTCAGCGCAGCATACGACGCATTTCGTCCCTACACCCTCTGCGCTCAGGCTGTGAGTGCTGATGCGACGGACCTGCCCTCGCCGTCATGGCGCGAAGGCGACCTTGACGGCGCCAGACGGTCCGCGGTGCAGGATCGTGCGCATCGCCTGACGCCACTCCTCCAGCGGGTAGGTGTGGGTCACCATCTCGGCGATCGGCAGGTCCGGGTTCGCCGCCAGCAGGCGGATGGCCTCGTCCATGGTGTGCGGCGCTGACGGGAGGGACGACTCCGCTCCATAGACATACGTCCCCTCGATTCGCAATTCACGCGCCCAGGCCAGCGTCCAGTCCAGTCCACCCAGCTCCGTTGGCCCGCCCACCAGCACGACGCGGGCGCCGGCATCCGCGACGGCGAGCGCTTCGGCCACGCTCTCGCGACTACCGACCGCGTCGTAGACCTGGGTGAAGCCGCCGCTCAGCACCGCGTCGTCCAGGATGGACCGATGCAGCCGCGCGCCGGCATGCCGCTGGGCGGCGCTCACCGCAGCCTCCCGACCACTCGGAGCGACGGTCGCGCCCAGTCGCTCCCCTAGCGAGCGCTGCCCCTTGTGGCGGGCGATCAGCACGACCTGGGCATCGGCGGCGACCAGGCGCAGGGCCGCCACGGTCAGCAGGCCAAGGGTCCCGGCGCCGATCACCAGCACCTTCTCCCCCGCCGCTGGCGGCTGTGCCAGCACCGCGTGCAAGGCGACGCTGAAGGGCTCCACCAGCACTGCCACTTCGTCCGCGAGCGCGTCGGGGACGGGGTGGAGTTGGCTGCGGTGCACCGCCATGGCATCGGACCAGCCGCCCGGGAGGTCGGCGCAATAGCCGATCAGCAGCCCAGGCGATATCGGCCCGTCGGTCGCTCGCTCACAGAATCGTGCCTCCCCGGCCGCGCAGCGGCGGCACAGGTCCAAACCACGGACCACGCAGCCGATGATCGGATCCACCACCACCCGCCGGCCGTCCTCCTCCACCACGCCGACCACCTCGTGGCCGAGCACCGCCGGGAAGGATGCGAACGGCGACAGGATGGCGCTGGCATGACCGGTGAGCAGGGCCAAATCGGTGCCGCACACGCCTGCCAGGGTCGGTCGCACACGCACCCAGTCGTCGCCGCGCGGAGGCGGAGGGTCGTAGCGGTGCAGCTCCAGCCAGGGCATCCAGCCACCGGCCAGGCGCGGCAGCCGCTCGCCGAGCAGGCGCAGCGCTCGCTGGTTGGTGGCCGACGCGCCGAAACGCAGCCGCAGACCGCGCGCCGATCCGGCCACGTCCCGGCGTCGAGTCAGTCCATTGGGACCCGGCGCACGATCCTGGGACCGACCCGTTCCAGGATCTCGTCCAGGCTATGGCCGGTGATGGTCAGGCCATGGTTCTTGAGACCGATGACGGCACGCGCGGGGTCCGGCGCTTGCCGGACCAGCTCGGCCACCTCCAGCGCCAGCTCCTCCGTGCCGCACGGATACACGACCTCGGTCGAGATTGCGCCCGCCATCCAACCATGAACGTGCAGGATGCCGCCCACCTCCGGATGCTCGCGGTAGATGGTCAGGTGCTCGATGGCGTCCACCGAGACGCGCCGCGGACGCACGTGGGGCGGCACGCTCAGCCGCACGACACCGGTGCCCGGGTCGTAGCCGGTGACCAGCAGGATCTCGGTGCCGACCTCGCGCAGGTTGCTCTTGTCGACACCGCTGGCGCTCATCCAGAACCGATCGCCGTCATGCCGCGCGCTGGCGTTCCCGTAGGAGAGGCCGCCGATACCGAACAGGCGCTTGACGTGCCGCAGCTCGTCCGCGGTCAGCAGCTCGTCGATGGGCCACGGCGCCGGCAGCAGGTCCAGCTCCCCCATCCGCATCCCGGCCCGATGGATCGACGCGGTGTGGTCGTCGCCCTGCCACAGCTCCTGCGGCAGGTCCGGTACGAAGCTGTTCTCGATCACCAGGCGCGACTCGGCCAGCGGGATCAGGCGCTCGACCACTGACTCGAAGAACGCGTCATCGTCTCCATCGTGCTCGAAGCGGTGGAAGCCCTGCTCCATGGTGATGAAGTGCGCATCGGTGCCGTGCCGGTCGCGGACCATTGGGATGAAGACGTTCGACAACGAGCGCACCAGCAACGAGTAGCCGGCCTGCAGCATGTCGTCCGGCCGCTGCTCAAGCTCCGCCAGACCGACCACGAAGATGTCCTTCGAGCGGCGGCGGAAGCTGGTCGGGTCATCCGCGCTGACGGCGTTTAGGATAACGCGCACATCGGGATCCAAGTCCATGGCGTCACGGCCGTTGGGCCGATGGACCGGATAGCCGCGCGCCTCCAGGCGCTGCGTGACGCCGTCAAGGAACCAGCGCACCAGGCGGGCCTGCCCGTCTCCGACCACCGCCACCGCCGACGGACCGCTGCGGGCCGCCTGGCCGGCGACGGCGAGTGAGGTGCTGTGGTGGTGAATCAGCTCCTCGGC
>DATEOS010000412.1:0-2876 GCA_035273815.1 Candidatus Limnocylindria bacterium | reverse complement strand
TGGGCGACCAGATCCGACGAACCGGCGAAGTTGAACGTGACCTTCGTTCCGGGATGGTCGGTCTCGAACCTGCTGCCCAGTTCGGTGAAGGTCTTCTTCAGCGAGGCGGCCGCGAACACGGTGACGTCCCCGGTGACGGCTGCGGACTCGGATGTCCCCGACGGGATGCTCGACGGCTCCGGCGTCGGGGACGAGCATCCCGCGACCAGTGCTGCGAGGCCGAGGACGGCGGCCAGGCCGGTGATCGGTTTCATGACGTCCCTCCCGGGGTTTCGACGATGACGTTGGTGGCCTTGACCACCGCGACGGCCAGCGAACCCGGCTCCAGGCCGAGCTGGCGCACCGAGGCCGTGCTCATCAGGGACACGACGGTGAACGGGCCACACTGCATCTGGACCTCGCTCATCACCTGGTCCGAGGTCACCTGGGTGACCAGGCCGACGAGCCGGTTGCGCGCGGAACTGCCGACCCCCAGCGGATCCGCCGGCGGGACGGCCTGCTCGCGCGCGAACGCGGCGAGCACCTCGCCGGCGATGACCTTGCGGCCGGCCTCGTCCTTGTAGGACGCCAGCGTGCCGCCGTCGATCCACCGGCGCACGGTGTCATCGCTGACCCCGAGCAGCGCGGCCGCGTCCTTGATGCGGATGGCAGGCATCTGCGCCCTCCTGGTCTTCATTCATCCGCAAATGCGGTTAATAGACCATATGCGGTCCGAGGCCGCGGTTCAAAACTCGTTGATCCTGCGGTGCGGGCGTGGTGTACCCGCACTTCTGCACCACCAGCGCAGAGTCAGCGAGAGTTACCGGTCGCGCGGTCGCGTTCCACCTCGGCCGCGACGGCCCGCGACGCGGTGCGCAGCGCATCCCAGTCACCCCGCCAGCCCAGCATGTGCAACGCCACATCGGCGGTGCGTGCCGGTTGATCGGGTGCGCCGAGGCCGTCCGCGCGCAGGTTCGGCAACGTCTCGACCGTCCGGAAGGCGGTGTCCTCGTCGGCTCCGACGGCCAAGGTGTCGGGGCCGATGGGCACCAGGTCGGCGAGCACGCGCTGTGACAACTCGCGATAGGCCAGCCGTAATGCGGTGCGCTGCTGGTGGAACTCGTCGAAGCGGGGGTCGCGCACCTCCGGAAGCAGATACAGAATGCCCAGATTCCACGGGCTGTCCCACAGCAGAACGCTGTCCAGATAACTCAGGGCGTGCAGCAGGACCACCGGCGGCTCCGGGCGATCGGCCAGCAGCTGAGCGGCCGTCAGGGAGGACACCACCGTGCCGCTCAGCAGCGCGGCGAGGATCTCGTTCTTGGTCCGGAAGTGGTGGTACAGCGACGCCTGCCGAATGCCGACGGCATCGGCGATCTGGCGGGTGGACGTGGCCGCGAAGCCGAGCGTGGTGAACAGTTCCGCGGCTGCGTCGAGCACCTCGTCGCGTGCGGTGTCGCCGGGTCGCTTGCGCCCCTCCAGGCGGGGCCGGCCGGTCGCGGTGGGGCGCACATGTCGATCCTGCCAGGGCGGCAGGGTCGACACGTGCGCGGCCACGATCCGGTCCGTGCGGCTCAGGGTTGAGCCGATGTGAGGACCGCGGGCGCGGGTGCCACCTGCGGCGCGGGTTGGACGGCCGGCGCGGCCGGTCGCGCCGTGAACGCGGCGACGAGCAGGTAAGCGGCCAGCGACACCGCACCGGCCAGCAGTGTGCTCCACCCGTCGGCCGCCGGGCCGACCCACTCGTTGGGGATGTAGAGCAGTGTGTTGTCCACCCCGTAGATGGTCGGGGTGAGCACGAAGAAGGTCATCCGCACCGCGATACCGGCCACGATCGCCGCCCAGGCCGCCGCGGCGTTGCCGCGCGACCAGTACAACCCGAGGATGAAGGGGACCACCAGGCTGGCCAGCAGCACGTCGAAGGCCAGGGTCAGCAGGATGCCGGTCTGCGGCACCCGCAGCGCCACCACCGCGGCCAGCACCGCCATCGGCAGCGTCGCCCATCGGGTGGCGGTGAGCACCCGCGGAGTCATGGTCACTGCGTCCGCGTCGATGCGGAGCACGTTGCGGATCAACACCGCCGCGGTGGAGAGCAGGATCCCGCTGATGGTCGTCAGGGTGGCCGCCAACAGTCCGGAGATGACGACGATCGCCAGCCACGCGGGCGCGTACTGACCCAGCAGGGTGTACAGGATCGGGCCATCCGCAGCCGCGTCACCGACGATGCTGACCGCCGCCAACGCCACGAACGACAAGGGGATGCACAGCATCAGGATGCCGGCGGCCGCGGCGAAGCACGCCTTCTGCGCGCCGCCGGGGGTGCGCGCGGAGAACACCCGTTGCATCAGGTCGATGGCGACGAGGTTGCCCAGGCCGAGCGCGATGATGGTGGCCCAGTTGATCACCGCGCCGGACCCGCTGGAGGTCAGCTGGCTCAGATCGCCGGCCCCCATCCCTTCAGGAGCGCTGAAGCCGTGCGTGCTCGCCACCCAGATCACCAGGGAGACAACCCCCACGATGTTGACGACCACGCAGGTGACCCCGGTGTAGACGGAGGCGAACATGCCTCCGGTGATGGTGTAGAGCAGCGCGAGCGGGACGGTGAGCAGGATGCCGAACGCATACGAGACGCCGAGGAAGCGCTCCAGCAGGAAGCCGACCGCGACCAGGTTACCGGCCAGCAGAATGATGAAACTGGCGATGGTCAGCACCGACGACGCGACCTCGGTGGAGCGGCCGAACCGATTGCGGAAGTACTCCGGCAACGTCACCACATCGGCGGCGCGCATCCGCTTGGCGAAGAACAGGCCCATCAGCAGCAGGCACAGCGCCAGACCGATCGGCAGGGCGGCACCGGCCCAGAACCCGAAAGCGGCTGACAGATCGGCATTTCCGAT
>DATEOS010000411.1:0-3457 GCA_035273815.1 Candidatus Limnocylindria bacterium | reverse complement strand
ACGCCAAATGCGCGATCGCCGTGGCCGCCGGCCCTGCGAAGGTACCGGTCGTGCGGGCCGCGCTGCGAAGCGGCCTGTGTTCGGTGCTGATCACCGACGAACCCACCGCGACAGCAGTTCTGGCGCAGGCAGCCAAGGCTGGAGGCATGACATGACCTATCTCGACAGCACCCCGCCGGCTCCGGCGGATCCCCTCCGGTCGACGGACCGTCCGACAGCGCTCACCATGACCGGCATCGTCAAGTCGTTCCCGGGCACCAGGGCGTGCAACAGCGCCGGCCTGGAGGTCGCCGAGGGCGAGGTGCACTGCCTGCTCGGCGAGAACGGCGCCGGCAAGAGCACGATGATGAAGATCCTGTCCGGTTCCTACACACCGGATTCGGGGACGATCACCCTGGGCGGGCAGACCGTGTCGTTCAACTCACCCATCGACGGGGTGCGGGCCGGCATCAACACCATCTACCAGGAGCTCGACCTGGTACCCGATATGACGGTGTCGCAGAACCTGTTTCTCGGCCATGAACCGCGGTGCGGGCCGTTCGTCGCACGCAAGGACCGCGACCGCCGGGCCGCGGCAGCGATCGCCCGGGTCGGCGGCACCTTCGCGCCGACCGCAGTGGTCGGTGAGTTGTCGGTATCGGATCAGCAGCTCACCGCGATCGCGAAGGCGCTGACCACCGATGCGCGCATCATCATCATGGACGAGCCCAGCGCCACCCTGACCGACCACGACCTGGCTGCCGTGTTCACGGTGATCCGCGAGCTCACCGCCGAGGGCAGGTCGGTCATCTACATCTCGCATCGGCTCGACGAGATCAAGGCCATCGGTGACCGCGCCACCGTCATGCGCGACGGCGCCACCGTCGGCGTCTTCGATGTCGCGTCGGTGTCCAAGGAGGAACTGGTGGAGGCGATGATCGGTCGTGCTGTGCAGGCACGCCCGCCCCGGCAGCCCCAGACAGGCCAGACCGCTGGGCTACTGCACGTGCGCAAGGCGGTCATCCCCGGCGTCATCGACATCCGCGACATCACCGTCGGCCGCGGCGAGATCGTCGGTCTGGCCGGTCTCGGCGGGGCGGGTCGATCCACCTTGTTGGCCACCATCTTCGGCGATCGCAAGGCCACCCTCGACATGACGCTCAAGGACGGTCAGATCACCTCGCTGACGCCGCGCTCGGCGGTGGGTCTCGGCATCGGGCTGGTCCCGGAGGACCGAAAGCGCCAGGGGCTGTTCCTGGAGCAGTCGATCCTGCGCAATGCGGCCATCGCCGCGCTCGAACCGCTGCGGATCAATCCGATGGCCCGGGCCCGTCAGGTGTGTGGTCCGCCGCTGAACCGCCTGGGCGTGAAGTTCGCCAGCGTGGAACAGCCCGTCGGGCAGTTGTCCGGCGGCAATCAGCAGAAAGTGGTGCTGGCCAAGTGGATGGCGCGCGGGATCGATCTGTTGCTGCTCGACGAGCCCACCCGCGGGCTGGATATCGGCGCCAAGGCCGATCTCTTCGAACAGGTGCAGGCGCTGGCCGATGCCGGCGTCGGTGTCCTGATGGCATCCAGCGAACTGAGCGAGCTCACCGAGAACTGCCACCGGGTCTGGGTCCTGCACGAGGGCCGCAACATCGCGCAGTTCGAGCCCGCCACCACCCCAGCAGCGGAGATCGCCCGCTGTATCGTCACCGGAAGAACGAAGATTGACAATGACTGACCTGATGGACCGTCCCGCCGAATCGGCCGTTACGACAACCAGATCCAGCCGCCGCGCCATCTTCATGCGGTTCAACCTGCTGTTCATCTTCATCGCGCTGTTCGTGGTGGCCTCGGTGTCCGCACCGCAGTTCCTGACCACCCAGAACATGGCGAACCTGCTGCAGCAGTCCAGTCTGACCGGCATCGTGGCCATCGGGATGACGGTGGTGATCCTGACCTCCGGCATCGACCTGTCGGTCGGCAGTGTGGCGGCACTGTCCGGAATGCTGGTCGCCATCTTCATCGGGATCGGCCTGCCGTGGCCGATCGCGATGGTGCTGGCCATCGCCTCCGGCCTGGTGCTCGGCGGTGTGATGGGCGGTCTCAGCGCGTATCTGGTGCTGCCGGCGTTCATGGTCACACTGGCCGGCATGCAGAGCATCCGCGGTCTGACCTACCTGACCACCAACGGCACGCCGACCACCGCGGAGATCCCGATGGGCCTGCGTTTCCTGGGCGCCGGGTCGGTTGCCGGCATCCCGGTCGTCGGCATCATCTTCGTGGCGACCACGATCATCGTCGGACTCGTGTTGCGCCGCACCACCTTCGGTGAGCACATCTACGCTGTCGGCAGCAATGCACAGGCCGCCCGACTGTCGGGTCTGCCCGTACAGCGGATCACCACCATGGCCTACGTCATCAGCGGCGGTCTGGCCGCCCTGACCGGGGTGTTGCTCACCGCACGACTGACCATCGGGCAACCGACCGCGAACACCGGTCTGGAACTCGACGCGATCGCCGCGGTGGTGCTCGGCGGCACCAGCCTGTTCGGCGGAAAGGGCGGCGTGCTCGGCACGTTCATCGCCGTACTGCTGCTGTCGGTGCTGCGCAACCTGTTCAACCTGCTGGGTCTCAGCTCGTTCTTCCAGATGCTGGTCACCGGCCTGATCCTGATCGCGGCACTGATCATGAACTACCTTTTGGACCGCCAGTCCCGCAGCGCCGCCTGAATACCGCAACGACAAGAAGAGGAAACATGAGTACCCGCACCACACCCACCGTCGCCGACGTCGCGGCGATGATCGACCACACACTGCTCAAACCGGAAGCCACCGCCGCCGATGTGGCCGCCGTGGTCGCCGAGGCCGCCGAACTGGGCACCTACTCGGTCTGCGTGTCCCCCTCGATGCTGCCGATCACCGTCCCCGACACGCTCAAAGTGGCAGTGGTGTGCGGATTCCCGAGCGGTAAACACACCTCGGCGGTGAAAGCGGCCGAAGCCGCCGAGGCGATCCGCAACGGCGCCGACGAGATCGACATGGTGATCGACGTCGGCGCCGCCAAGGCGGGCGACTTCGCGGCGGTACACACCGATATCGCCGCGGTGCGATCCGCCGCACCGGCCCCGGCGGTGCTGAAGGTCATCATCGAGTCCGCGGCACTGACCGACGACGAGATCGTCGGAGTGTGCCGCGCCGCGGTCGATGCCGGCGCCGACTTCGTCAAGACGTCCACCGGCTTCCATCCGGCCGGCGGGGCCAGCGCGCACGCCGTCGAACTGATGCACCGCACCGTGGCCGGCGCGGGTCTGCAGGTGAAGGCCTCCGGCGGGGTGCGCACCCTGGAGCAGGCCCGGGAGATGATCGCCGCGGGCGCGACCCGTCTGGGGGTGTCCGGGTCGCGGGCGCTGCTGGATGCGAGCGAGGCGGGCTCGGGATACTGATCTACCGGAGTTCAGTTTCGCGGCCGGATGTGCCGCGACACTGAATTGATG
>DATEOS010000410.1:0-2029 GCA_035273815.1 Candidatus Limnocylindria bacterium | reverse complement strand
CGAGACGGCTGAGCAGGACGCGACGTACGGCTGGGACCCGCAGCGTCAGCCGGTCCCGTTCTCATGGGAGCGAGCCTTCCCGGGCCGTCCGCTCGAGTCGATCGGAGTCCGCGAGATGGAATCTGGGATTCGGGCGGCCCTGGACCGGATCGACCCGGACGCGGTCGCGATCACGAGCTACAGCCATCCGGACGCTCGGGCCGCCCTAGTGTGGTGTCGTCGACGACGACGGGTGGCGATCCTCATGAGCGATTCCAAGGCGGATGATGCCCCCCGTGTTCGCTGGCGTGAGTGGACGAAGCGTCAGCTGGTTGCACAGTACGACGCGGCCCTCGTGGCCGGTACTGCGCACGCCGCGTACGTCGAGCACCTGGGGGTACCTCGCTCGCTCATCTTCCGGCCGGTCGACGTCGTCGATAACGGACGCTATGCCGAGGGAGCCGATGCGGCGCGGATGGACCCGACGCGAGCAGCTGACAGCATTGGCCTCCCCGTCCGCGGACCGTACTTCATCGCCGTCGGCCGCATGATCACCCGTAAGAACCTGGATACCCTTCTCGTCGCTTACGGCACATACCGCCAGAGGACGCTCAGGAACGGCGTCCCGCCGTGGCCATTGGTGCTAGTTGGCGATGGACCGGAGGCGGACCGGTTGAGAGGGATCGCCGCTCGGGAGGCCGACGGCGGGGTTGTGTTCGCGGGATTCCGGCAGATCGACGAGCTCGTGACCTTCCTCGGGCTCGCCGGCTGCCTGGTCCATCCAGCGCGCATGGACCAATGGGGGCTGGTCGTGAACGAGGCCATGGCGGCCGGTCTCCCCGTGCTTGTCTCGCGACGGGCCGGCTGCGCCCGAGATCTGGTCGCCGATGGCGTGAACGGGCACATCTTCGAGCCAGGCGACGTCGACGCGATCGCGGACCTGCTCATGACGATCGGGGAAATGAGTGCTTCCGAGCGCCGTCGGATGGGTGCCGAAGGTGCGCGGCGCATTGCGGCTTACCGCCCCACAGACTTTGCCGCCGGGCTGCTCCAGGCATTCGAGGCGGGACGGAGGCGAGCACACCGAGGGCTCTCAATCACGGCATGGCTGGTCACCACGGCCCTCCGGCTTGCCAGCCGCAACGCCCGGGCCTTTCACGCCATTCCGGACTAGCAGGTACCGGGGGGGCATCCCTCAGTTGGCCACCCGCACGTTGCCGACCAGGTGGCGGTTGTCGAGCCCGCCGGTGCCGGCGCCGAAGCCGAGCAGCACCTGGCCCGGCAGGCTGACGGCGGTATCGAGCACCTGGCTGCCGGCCACGCGCACCACCAGCCGCCCGGCCACCACCTCGACCTCGACCGGGACCGGTCCGGCGCCCTCGAGGGTCGGGATGGCGGTGCTGGTGGCCAGGTAGGTCAGGGCCGCGGTGCTGCCGCCGGTGGCGATGCCGACGAAGTTGTCCGACGGATCGCCGGCGCCCGAGTCATAGGTGTCAAGTGTCACCGCCACTCCGCTCAGCCCGCCATAGCCCAGCCCCGAGCCGGCTGCGCCAAGCGCGCCCGGGCCGGCGGTCGGATTGAGCAGCATGAGGGCCATACCATCCGCGCCCGAGCCGCCGCCGATGTCGGCGTCGAAGCAGATCCGCAGGTTGGCGCTGGACAGCGGGGTGGTGTAGATGACCGAGCCGGCCGCACCGGTGGCCACCGGCGTGAGCTGCACGGCGCTGCCTGACAGGCTGGCGCTGCCGTTGCGCTGCCAGCTCGAGGTCGTCACCGCCGGCAGGGTGCTGGCACAGCCGGATGCGGTGGCGCCCGTGCCGCTGAGCGCCACGCTGATGGCCGGCTGACCGGTGTTGGCGGTCACGCTCAGGCTGCCGCTGAACGGCCCGCTGGCGGTCGGTGCGAAGCGCAGCACCTGGGTCACCGAGCTGTTGGCGGGGATGACGGTGCCGCTGGCGATGACAGGTGCCACCGCGCTGAACGGTGCGGCGGGCAGCGTCACGCCCGACAGGGTCAGGGCGCTGTCGCCGGTGTTGGACAGCACCACGTT
>DATEOS010000409.1:0-2624 GCA_035273815.1 Candidatus Limnocylindria bacterium | reverse complement strand
GTCGATGCCGGCGAGGGTGGCGGCCGGTGCCGGGCCGGCGACCACGATGAGTCCGTCGGCATCGAGGTCACTTGCCCGGGAAAGGCGTTCGGCCAGCGGGTAGGGCAGGCCCCAGTAGCCGGCGCTGCGGCACAGGGCGGCGGCCGCCTCGGCTGAGTCGGAATCGGTGCGCGGGTCCAGATCCCAGGCGCCCAGACCGGCGAGCACCGGTGCCACCAGCGACTCCCGTTGCGACGGGTCGGCTTCGGCGCGCTGCAGTAGCGCGTCACCACCGGCCGACTCGAATGCGCGTAGTGCCTGTTCGCCGAATTCCCGGGCCTCCGGGCTCAGGTCGATGTTCACGACGCCGCGAGCAGGGTGCGGGCCAGCAGGATGCGTTGCATCTCGATGCTGCCGGAGGACACCGTCGAGGGCTGCGAGTACCGCCAGTGGTCCTCGACCTCGGCCTGGAACACCTCCGACTTGCCTTCCGGCAGTGCGGCGATGATCTCCATCAGCACCTCCGCGCTGTCCTGGTCGAGCTTGGTGACCGCGATACGGTAGGCGGCCGAATCGGTGGGGCGCACCTGCCCTTCGGCCTGCAGGGCCACCAGTCGGTAGGCCATCAGTCGGGCCCGGCGGCAATGCGTCAACATCCGGGCCCACCGACCGCGCAGTTCGTCGGGCAGTTCGGACCAGTGCTCGCCGAGCGCTTTCGGGGCGAGTTGCAGCAGGCGTTCGCAGCGGGCGTAGCGGGCGATGCCGACCCGCTCGAAGGCCAGCACGCTCTGCACCACGGTCCAGCCGTCGTCGACGGTGCCCAGCACATCCGCGTCGGTCACCCGAAGATCGTCGAAGAACACCTCGTTGAGATGGTGCGGGCCCATCATGGTCTGGATCGGGCGCACGGTGATCGCCGGATCCGACATGGGGACCAGGAAGATGGTCAGGCCGTGTTGTTTTTTGCGAGCCGGATCCTCGCCAATTTTGGAGGTGCGTGCCAGCAGGAAGCACCACTGCGCCATCGTCGCGTACGACGTCCAGATCTTCTGGCCGTTGATCAGCCAACCGTCACCGTCGCGGACCGCCGAGGTGCGCAGCGAGGCGAGGTCGGATCCGGCCTCCGGTTCGGAAAAGCCTTGGCACCAGATCACTTCGCCGCGGGCGATGGGGGGTAGGTGGGTGCGCTGTTGTTCCTCGGTGCCGTGCCGCATGATGATCGGCCCCACCCAGTTGACGCCCATGTACTGCGCACCTCGGGGTTCGTGGTGGGCCCACATCTCCTCGCGCACCACCGTCTGCTCCCAGGGGGAGGAGGCTTGCCCGCCGAACTCCTCCGGCCAGGACATGCACAGCAGTCCGCGTTCGGCGAGCAACCGGCAGAAGGCCTGCGCCACCTCCAGGTCGGCCGGGTCATGGGTGAAGGCGCCCAGGTAATCGTCGGGCACATGCGATTTCACCAGGGTGCGCAGTTGGGTACGCAGGGCGGCGGCATCGGGGCCCATGTCGAAGTCCACGCCGCCGATCGTAGGTCAATCCTTACAAGGATTGCTAGTATTTCGAGAATGAGCGCGGCCCGCCGTACCCCGCAGCACCGCATCGCCGAGACCGTCGCCGGCGAACTGCGTGACCGGATCCTGGCCGGCGCGGACCGGCTGCCCACCCAGGATCAGCTGGTCACCGAGTTCGGCGTCAGCTATCCGTCGGTCCGCGAGGCGCTGCGCATCCTGGAGACCGAGGGGCTGGTGACGGTGCGTCGGGGCAGTGTCGGTGGGGCCGAGGTGCATCGCCCCGACGAGTCGTCGGCGGCCTATCACCTCGGCCTGGCGCTACAGGGAGCGGCGGTGCCGCTGGGCGATCTGGCGGCGGGTCTGCAACTGCTCGAACCCCTGTGTGTCGCGGAGGTGGCCCGGCGCGCCGACCGGCTCAAGGTGGTGGTGCCGGTGCTCACCGGCAATGTCGACGCATCCGAAGAGGCGGTGGCCGATGGTGCGGCGTTCACGCGCATCGCCCGCGAATTCCACGATCTGGTCGTCGAATACACCCCGAACGCGACCGTGCGCCATGTGGTCGGCAGCCTGGTGGCGCTGTGGTCGGCGCAGGAGGAGAAGTGGGCCGACTATGTCGTCGGCCGCGGTGAGTATCCGTCTCCGGCGGAGGCCCGGTCCGCAGTACGCACCCACCGCAGGCTGGTCGAGGAGATCGCGGCAGGTAACGCCGCCGCGGCGGAACGCATCGCGCGCAAACACCTGGCCGCCACGCAATCGCTGCTGCTGGAACGCTTCACCGACGATGTGGTGCGGGCCGCGCGCGGCGCCAAGCCGCACGAGCGACGGACGTGCTGACCTGGCTGTCGACGCGATGAGGCAGATCACAGCACGACCAGGTTTACGCGGGCCGAGGCGGCGGTACACATCGGCAGTTCAGGCTGCAACGGGGCAGCCGCTTTCGTAGGTGCTCAGAAAGAGGATCGCGTAATGAATGTGAAAAAGATGATCGTCGGGGCCGCTGTCGCGGGTGGCCTTTTCATCGGCCCGTTCGCGATGGCCGGTATGGCAAGTGCGGAACCGGTTCCCGCGCCGGCGCTGCCGCCGGCAGGTCCTTCGGTGGGCACCGCGCCGGCCTGGGCGCCGCCGAAGCCGGCC
>DATEOS010000408.1:0-2630 GCA_035273815.1 Candidatus Limnocylindria bacterium | reverse complement strand
TGTGGTTCGCCACCGAGACCATCAACCAGGCCTGCACGTTCCAGGAGTTCCTGGCCGACACGACCTGCGGCGGCACGCGCTCGACGCTTGCCAACTGGGGCACCACCATCGCCAAGGTCACGCCCTAGCCGCACCATCGTCTGAAGGCCACGGGCCCGTCGCTCCCCCGGGAGCGGCGGGCCTTCGCATGCCGGGCGGCGTCGGGCTACGATCGGCTGACCGGACTCTCCGGCACGCCATCCCGAGCAAGGAGACGACCCTTGACTGACCCTGCCCTCACCGTCGAGCGGGTGATGACCGATGACCTCCGTGACTGGCTCGTCGCCGAGCGGCGCTACCCCGTCTTCGCGTGTCTCACGACGGACGGCTCGCCCAGCCAATCGGTGATGTGGTTCGACCTCGACCCCGACCAGCCGGACACGATCCTGATGAACACCAAGGTCGGGCGGGCCAAGGACCGATACCTCCGCCGCGACGCCAGGGTCAGCCTCTGCTTCGAGGACGACCTGACCTGGGTCGCCTTGCGCGGTCGCGTCGAGCTCGACGACGACCGTGCACGCGCACTGGCCGACATCCAGCGCCTGGCGGTGCGCTACGGCGACGACCCGTCGGACTTCGATGGCCAGGCGCGGGTCACCATCCGGATGCGGGTGGAGAAGGTCATCCGTCATGAGTGAGCCGGCGGCGCCGGTGAAGTTCGGGCTGCTGGCGTGGAACCAGTACACGGACTGGCCCGCGCTGCGCGCCACGGCCGTGCGCGCCGACGAGCTTGGCTACGACGACATCTGGACCTGGGACCACCTCTACCCGATCGTCGGCGACTGGCAGGGACCGATGCTCGAGCCGTACCTGGTGCTGGGCGGCTGGGCGGAGGTCACCTCGCGAGCCCGGCTGGGCCTGATGGTGGGGGCGAACACGTTCCGCAATCCGGCCCTGGTGGCCAAGATGATCACCACCCTGGACCATCTCAGCGGCGGCCGCGCGATGCTGGGCATCGGTGGGGCGTGGTTCGAGCGCGAGCACGTCGCCTTCGGCTTCCAGTTCGGCAGCTCGCCGGGGGAGCGGCTGCGCTGGCTGGAGGAGGCGGTTCGGATCATGCGCGGCATGCTGCACGGCGAGCAGCCGTCCGGCGACCGCTACTACGCCACCACGGAGGTGCGCAACGATCCCTTGCCGGTTCAGTCGCACCTGCCGCTGCTGGTCGGAGGTGGCGGAGAGCGACGGACGCTGCGGATCGTGGCCCGCCACGCCGACGCGTGCAACGTGGGCGGTGGCTTCGAATCGGTCAAGCGCAAGGACGAGGTGCTGCGCCGCCATTGCGAGGAGGTCGGCCGCGATGAGTCGGTGATCGAGCGCACCGCCAGCATGGGCGTCTGCATCATCCGCGACGATCCCGCCGAGGCGCAGCGGGTCCTGGAGGAAACCTTCCGCCACAACGGCAACGCCCGGCCGTGGGAGGACCAGCTGGTCGGCACGCCGGAGCAGGTCGCCGACAAGCTGCGCCCGTACCTGGGGATTGGCTTCCGGCACTTCAGCGTCGGCTGTCCGCCGCCGTTCGACGCCGAGTCGATGGAGCGCCTGATCCGCGAAGTGAAGCCGATGCTGGAGGCGGAGTAGCCCTCGCTCACCGGACCTTCCAGGCGACCCCATCGCTGGTGTCGGGCTCGGCTCGTGCTGCACGGCGCTGACCGGTGCATGTGCTGCACGGCGCTGACCGGTGCACGTGCTGCACGGTGGAGGTCTGACGCCGGCGCCGCGGGCGTAACCGGTCCGCTGCGACGACTCGGTATCGTTCGCGAATGAGGACCGTGCTATTGGCCGGCGGAACCGGTGGGGCCAAGCTGGCCCACGGGCTGCAGCAGGTGCTGCCGGGCGGTGACCTGGCGGTGGTCGTCAACGTGGCCGACGACCTCGAGTGGCAGGGCCTGCCGGTCAGCCCCGACCTGGACACCATCCTCTACACCCTGGCCGGCCTTGCCGATCCGATCCAGGGCTGGGGCGTGGCGGGCGATACCCAGACCGGCATGGGGATGCTGGAGCGTTACGGCGCCGCGACCTGGTTCCGCGTCGGGGACGCCGACATGGCCACGCATGTGCGCCGTGCCGCCATCATGCGCCAGGGCGCGAGCCTGACCGATGCCACCGCCGCGCTGTCGCAGGCCCTGGGCGTGCCGAGCCGGCTGCTGCCGGCCACGGATGACCCGGTGCGAACCGTTGTCGAGACGGCGGGCGGCGACCTGGCCTTCCAGGCCTACTTCGTCGAGCGCCGGCAGCAGGACGAGGTGACCGGCCTCCGCTTCGAGGGACTCGAGCGGGCGCGACCGAGCGCCGTCGCGGTCCAGGCGATCGCGCAGGCGGAGCTGGTGGTAATCGGGCCATCCAACCCGCTGGTCAGCATCGGTCCAATCCTGGCGACGCCAGGCATGCGCCAGGCGGTCGAGAGCGCGCCGGGCGCGCGGATCGGGGTCAGTGGCATCGTCGCCGGCAAGGCGATTCGTGGGCCGGCGGACCGGATGCTGGCCTCGCTGGGCCACGAGCCGACAGCGCGGGGAGTGGCCGAGATATACCGCGGCCTGCTCGACCGCTTCGTGATTGACGAGGCGGATGCGGAGCTCGCCCCGACGATCGAG
>DATEOS010000407.1:0-9171 GCA_035273815.1 Candidatus Limnocylindria bacterium | reverse complement strand
CTTCTACGCCGACACGCTCGGCGTCAGCCTCACCGAGGAGATGGGCGGGCTCAACCTGCAGCTCGCCGGCGGCCAGCGCGTGTTCATCTACCCCAAGGACAACCACGAGCCGGCGACGTATACGGTGCTGAACTTCCCCGTCGAGAGCGTCGATGCCGCAGTCGACCAATTGGCCGCCGCCGGCGTGCAGATGGAGCACTACGGCCCGGACATGGGCCAGGACGAGAAGGGCGTCTCCCGCGACCCGCGCGGCCCGGTGATCGCCTGGTTCAAGGACCCAGCCGGCAACATCCTCTCCGTGTTGGAGGGATCACCGGACTAGCGCGCATCCCGGCACGAATCGTCCAGATTCACGTCAGGAGCACACGAGGCGGCCGCGGGGGGCGTTGGAGCGTCCAGTTTCCCACCGCGTGTGAATTCGGACGCTCTCAGAGCGCTTTTCCCGCCTCCGTGTCGTTGTGCTGTGAATTCGGACGCTTCGCAGCGCACGCAGCGCAACTGAACTCGCGACGCCGCCGCTGTGTAGTGGGAATGGATGCTCCACACAGCCAAGGCGGTCTCCGCGCTCGCATTGGCCGCAGCCGTGATTGTCGGTTGCAGCACCACTGACGCGACCGATGCGACCCAGCCCACGCCATCGGCTTCGCCATCCTCGTCAGACGACGCCAGCGAACCGGCTGACGGCGTGAGCGAGCTACGCACGACGGCCGAGCCGCTGCCGGCAGGCGACTACCGGCGCTCGTCGTTCATGCCGCCGGTCAGCTTCACTCTGACCCAGGGATGGCGGGCGGTGCAGCTGTTCGACGGCTTCTTTGACGTACAGCAGGATGTTGGCAGTCCGGACGTGATCGCGGTGCAGTTCGCCAAGCCTTCGACGGTCTATGGGGCTGGCGGCCAGGGCGTGGAACCGACCACGGCGACCGAGGCGGCGGACGCCCTGCGCCACAACGAGGACTTCGAGGTGTATGGCGACAGCGAGGGGCAGGTCGGTGGCGTGAATGGCCAGGTGATCGAGATCGAGAACGCCGGCGACGCGCACGCCACGGTCATGGTGGTGCCACCTGGCCCGCTGGGCATTGATCCCGGTCGACGGCTGTGGGTCGCATTCCTGGACACGGCGGACGGGGTGACGGCCGTTATGGTCGGCGGGTCGGTCGCCAAGTGGCAGGACGCCATGGACGCGGCCGAGCCGGTGCTCGAGTCAATCGAGTTCCATGCTTGATCTGGCGTCCGACACGCATCGGCCCTAGGCTTGCAGCAGCCATTCAGAACGGTGCGTCCCCGCGCGCCGGTGGCGTGGAGGAGACCCTGATGGACGAACATCCCAATGTGACAACCCTGCGACGCCTCACCGACCAGATGAATGCGGGCATGGGCGCCGGCGACATCGAAGCCATCATGGACGAAGGCCTGGCCGACGATGTCGAGTGGCACGAGATCGGCCGAGCCGAGCCCACCATCGGTAAGGCCGCCATGAGGGAGCGCGTCATGGCGGGCTTTGGCGACACCGAGATCAAGGCGGAGGAGCACGATACCGTCGCCAACGACACGCACGCCGTCCAGCTCATGAACGTCACCGCTCGACGCGGAGACAAGACGCTGAACTACCGCACCGCGGAGATCTTCCACATGAAGGACGGGAAGATCACGGCGCGCTGGGCGTTCTCCGACGACACCGCCAAGATCATCGAGTTCTTCAGCTAGGACTCGGCCGCGTACTCCTGGTCGTGATCGCCACGGTCGATCTCGAGGGTGCGCTGCCAGATGTCGAGCGTCTCGGCGACCGAGCGGCCGTTCTCGTCAGCGGCGTCCTTGAGGTCTTCGTAGCGAATGTTCTTGGGGCCCATGTCGAGGTGGGCCTGCATGCAACCGCACGTCAAACACATGCCGCGCAGGTGAGTGCACGTTCGGTGCCGGGACGCTCCGGGCCGGTTTTCCCGGTGCGGGCTGGTCGTGGGGATCGATCACGAACCCAGCGTGGTTAAGGCCGCCGCAAGGGAGCGGGTACTCTCCTGGTGTGTGCGTCGGCGCCGCTGGAGGCCAGGTGGCCCGATTCGGACCGCCCCGCGCGCTCCGGTACACATGGCCTGCGTGCGACGACCCACTACGGCACGTTCCGGCGCCCTTGTACACAAGGTGAGCGTGGACCTGAGGCTGGGCTACGGCACCTGCCAGAAGACGGGCATGGCCGGGTCGCCGCTGACCGTCAGGATCGTGCCGCGCAGCACATCCATGCCGACCAGGATGCCGCGGCCCTCCACGTCACCGATCACCACGAGGCGTGGCAGGGGAATTGTCGCCTCCCCGACTCGCAGCACCTGGTCGACCACCACTGCGCCGAACATCTCCGTGCCGCCGACCCCGCGGCCGCTGCTCTCGGTCTGCTCGCCTGTCATCCCGGGCACCGCCGACGCGACCACGTCCGACGCCTTGCCGCCGGTGTCCAGCAGGGTGATGACGGGCTCGTGTGGCTCGATCGCGCCGCGCACCAGGATGGTGGTATCGCCCTCGGCCCGTGGCAAGCCGAGCAGGCGGAGCTCGGGTGACCGCCGCCTCAGCGAGTCGGCGATATCGGCCTGCGATCCATCCAGCGCGGTGAGCCGATCCCCCGCCAGGTCCAGGCTCATCCACGCGCCCGGGATGAGGTGCTGAGGGCTGAGGACGCCGCCGATGCCCCGGGGCTCGAACGGGCCGGGGGCCGTGATGGCAATGACGTTTGGGAGCTGATGCGTGGTGTGGCCGATCTTGACCGGCACCTCACCCAGACTCCATGACGGGACCGATGCGCCCGTGCTGTCGGTCCCGTCCTCCCCCGGCTCCGCGCGCAGTCCCACCCTCTTCGCCAACTCGATGGACAGGATGTGGTCGGTCGAACCGGTGTCCACGATCAGTCGCGTGGCCTCGCCACCGACCGTGGCGTGCACCATGGGTGCGTGGGTTGGCTGGCCATCGGCGCCAACGAAGGTGATCGGCTCATCAAACAGGATCTCCACAGCCACAGCCTAGCCGATGCCGGACAGGTTTCCGGCACGCGCTAGAGTCATGGCATGGCGGCCGAACCCAGGCCGGACGATCCGGCCAAGCGCGTCGAGCGGACGTACCTGTCGCTGACGCTGATCAGCACCCTTGCCTCGTCCTTCATCTGGGGCATCAACACCATCTTCCTGCTGGATGCCGGGCTATCGAATGCCGAGGCGTTTGCCGCCAACGCCTTCTTCACCGCCGGCATGGTGCTGTTCGAGATTCCCACCGGCATCGTGGCCGACACCCGCGGCCGGCAGTTCTCCTACGTGCTGGGTACCGCGACCCTGCTGGTCTCGACCCTCCTCTACCTGTTCATGTGGCAGGTCCACGCGCCGCTATGGGGCTGGGCGGTCGCCTCGATCCTGCTGGGCCTGGGCTTCACCTTCTTCTCCGGCGCCACTGAAGCGTGGCTCGTCGATGCGCTGGCGGCGACCGGCTTCACCGGCCACCTGGAGCATGTCTTCGGGCGTGCCCAGACCGCCACCGGGGCGGCAATGCTGATCGGGACGGTGGCCGGCGGGGTGGTGGCACAGGTCACGAACCTGGGCGTGCCGTACATCCTGCGGGCAGCGATGCTGGGCGTGACCATGGTCGTCGCGCTGGTCTACATGCGAGATATCGGCTTCACCCCGCAGCGCGATGTTGGCCCGGTGCGGGCGGTGCGCAACGTGGTGCGCGGGTCGATCGACTCCGGCTTCCGCAATCCGCCCGTGCGCTGGCTGATGCTTGCCATCCCGTTCACGGCCGGCACCGGCATCTACCTGTTCTACGCTGCTCAGCCGTACCTCCTGGAGCTGTACGGCGACCCCACCGCCTACAGCATCGCGGGCCTGGCGGCCGCCATCTTCGCCGGGGTGCAGATCGCCGGTGGCCTGATGGTCCCGTGGACCCGTCGCCTCTTCCGACGGCGGACCGACGCGCTGCTGTGGGGGTCGATCATCAGCATCGTCCTCGTGGTGGGCCTGGGGTTTCAGCCCACGTTCCTGGTGGCGCTCCTCCTGCTGGCAGGGTCCTCGTTCGTGCTGGCCATCACTCGTCCGATGCGCCAGGCCTTCATGAACGGGGTCATTCCGTCCGAGCAGCGTGCGACCGTGCTCTCGTTCGACTCGCTGATGGGCTCGGCCGGTGGGGTGGTCGCGCAGCCGCTCCTGGGTCGCGTGGCGGACGTCAGCGGATACGCGGCGTCGTACCTCGTGGCGGCCGGGATCCAGGTCGTGGCGCTGCCATTCGTGGTCCTGGCGCGGCGCGAGCACGCACCATCGGATCCGATCGAGGGGAAGGAGACGGTTCCGGCCTCGGAGACGGTCGCCTAGGCTCTGGCCGGCGCTGCCGCGTCGATCCGCATCGATACGACGTCAGTGAGCTGCTGGCGGCCCTTCAGCTCCAATGACCTGTGCGGGAGCGCGCTGGCGTCTACCCCCGCTGCTACGGCCGCGTCGGTCGTGACCAGGATCTCGCCCGCTTCGGCCAGGGCGGCCAGTCTCGCGGTCACATTCACGCTGTCGCCAAGAGCGGTCATGTTGGCGGCGGCACCGTCGCCAACTGCCCCCATCCACGACAGGCCCGTGTGGACGCCGGCGCCCAGGGGCACCCACGGCCCCTCGGCGCTGCCATGCCCGGTGGCCTTCATCAGCTGGCGCGCCGCGTCGACCGCGCGGCTGGCGTGCAATTCGCCGGCGAGCAGCGGCACGAAGGTGGCCACCAACTCATCGCCCACGAACTTGTCCAGGAAGCCGTCATTGGCAAAGACCGCGTCGGCGGCGACGTTGTAGAAGCGGTCGAGCAGGGCGCGGTACGCACTCGGCCGCATCGTTTCGGCCAGGCGGGTCGAGCCGCGGATGTCGGCAAACAGCAGCGAGATCTCGATCTCGGCGCCGCCATGGTTGTTGGTAATGAACGTGAAGCAATTGCTGCACAGGTTCGGGTTGTTGTCAGCAGGCCGCTTCCCGATGACCCGCATGAGCGGCGCCCCGAACCCGCCGAACGGGGCGGCGCACAGCCGGCACCGGGGATTGCTGGGCAGGCGCCGGAAGATCGCGCGATTCCGCCGCTCTTTCGGGTCGCCATGGAGCAGGAATGTTCGCCAGAATTCCTCGTTTGCTCCCGGGGGAGGCGGCTGTGGGATGGGCGTTCCTCCGATTCGTGGCAAGCCTAGACCTGATTGTTTCGGCTGTCAGTCGCCTGTCACCGGCGGAGGAAAGCGTGCCGGCAGATCGCTGACCGTGACCTGGAACAGCGTCTCGTGCTCGGGCAGTCCACGCAGCCGGAAGACGCCAAGCTCCACGAAGCTCAGCGCCTCCGCCAGCGCCTCCCCGATGGCGCGAGCCGCCGCGCCAGACAGCAGGATCTGCCCGCCGTGTGCGGCCGCGCTCACGCGCGCGGTGGTATGGACCGCCAGGCCCACGTACCCACCCTCCGTCTGCGTGGGGCGGCCGCTGTGGACTCCGGCGCGCAGGCGAACGGCGCTGCCGGCCGGCCAATCGTGGTCCCTCACCGCCCGCTGGATGGCCACGGCCGCCTCGACCGCGGCGGGCGGATGCTTGAAGACGGCGAAGAACTCATCGGCGCGGGCGTCAACTTCGTGACCGCCGGCGCGCCGCACTGCGCTGCGGATGAGGCGGCGCGTATCCGCCAGCAATGATGCGTAGTCATCGCCAAGGCTCTGTACGAGTCCGGTCGAGTCCTGGATGTCGGTCAGCAGGAACGTCACGGCGCCGGCGGGCAGCACGCGCTGGCCCTGCCGGCGAAGCTGGCTGTCCATGAATCCGATTGGCACAATCCCGTACTTCTTGGCGGCTCGCAGCACCCGCCGCCGGGCGCGGTCGCGTGCCTCGTCGTCCTCGAACTGGACCTGGCTGAATCGGGCGAGGGCGTTCCGAACGTGCGGTTCGTCGTGGATCGGCAGTCGTCGCCGGCCATGAGAATCGACATAGGCGAAGGCGCTGTCGCGCAGCGCCCCGCGCTTCCGGGCGCTGAGTGTGGTCACGTCAAGATGGTATCGGTCCTGATGGGTGCCGTCCTGAGGGGTTGACGGAATTGACCGGGTCGCTAGGGTAGGTAGACGGAGGATCGGCCTTGCTGCAGGCCACGGGTGGGGGCCCGACAACGGGAGTTGTGCGAGTGGACCCGATAGCAGTCCGCGACCTGATCATCCTCGTCACCGTGGTAGCCCTGCTGGCCGGCACCCTGCTGGCATTGCGAGCCACGCAGCCCAAGGAACGGCGGCGCCGTCGCGAGTAGCCCCCTCCGCTAGCTCACCGGCTCGCCGACGCGGCCTGCCGGCATGAGCACGAGCACCACCGTCGCCGCCAGCAGGGCGGTGGCGATGCCGACCACGAAAGCGGCTCCTGTGGCCAGCGAGAACGCCATGTAGATCGAATCCACCATGGCGCCGATGAACGGCTCGACTGCGGGCCTGAACTGCTCCGGCACCTGGGCCAGGATCGTTGCGCCCAGGTCGCCACCGACGTTCGTCAGCTGGTTGGTGGAGAAGTCTCCACCGGCTCCGAACTGGCTCGTGATCTGAGCCGGCACCCCGTTCGAGGTCATCTGCTTCGGAATCTCCTCCAGCAGCACCGAGCCGAACAGCGTGCCGGTGATGGCCAGGCCGATGGTGCCACCCAGCTGCTGGAACAGGGTCAGGCTGCTGGTTGCCGTGCCGAGCTCCCGGACCGGCACCGCGTTTTGCACCACCAGGGTGAAGACCGCGAAGGTGGGGCCGACGCCCAATCCGGTGATCGCCATCCAGAGCCAGATCTGCCACATCGGCGTATCCGGGCGCAGGTTGGTCAGCAGGAAGAGGCCCAGTGCCGTCACCAGCAACGCGCCGACCGTCAGCGCCTTGTAGCGACCCGTGCGCGCCACAATCTGCCCAGTCGAAATCGCCGCGATGATCAGGCCCGCCAGCAACGGCAGGATCTGGTAGCCGGACTCGGTGGCGGAGCTGCCGAGCACGAACTGGAACCAGCGTGGCAGGAAGACGACGGCCGCGAAGAAGCCCATGGCGGCCAGGAAGAAGGCCATCACGCTGGCCGTGAAGGCGCGGATCCTGAACAGCTCGAGCGGGACGATGGGCTCCTTCGCCCGCGACTCGACGAAGACGAACAAGGCTGCGAGGAGGAGGCCCAGCGCGATCAGACCGCCAACGTCCGGATCGGTCCATTCGCCGAACTGCTTATTGGTGAAGCCGATGAGGAACGGCACCAGGGCCGCGGCCAGCAGGAACGCTCCGCGATAGTCGATATGCCGGTCCGCATCCTCCGCACGGCGGGTGGGCAGGACACGCCAGATGACGACGAGCACCACGGCGCCGATGGGCACATTCACGTAAAAGATCCAGTGCCAGCCGAAGTTATCGGTGATGAACCCGCCCAGCGCCGGTCCGAGCAGCGTCGACAGGCCGAACACGGCGCCGAAGAAGCCCTGGTACTTGCCACGCTCCGAAGGGGCGAAGATGTCGCCGATGATCGCCAGCGCCACGGGAAACAGCGCGCCGGCGCCCAGGCCCTGGATGCCACGGAAGAGGATGAACTGCCACATCTCCTGCGACAGGCCAGCCAGGATCGAGCCGAGCAGGAAGATGCTGACGCCGATGAGGAAGATCGGCCGGCGGCCGAAGATGTCGGACAGCTTCCCGTAGATCGGACCGCTGATGGTGGCGGTCAGCAGGTAGGAGGTGAAGGCCCAGACGTAGACGTCGTTGCCCTGCAGGTCGCTCACAATCGTCGGCAGCGCCGTGCCCACGATCGTCTGGTCGAGCGCCGCCAGGAAGATGCCCAGCAGGACCGCGATCAGGATCTCGATGCGCTGCCGGTGCGGCAGCTGGATGGGCGCGACGTCGTGCAGGTTTTCGGGAGTCTGGGGCTGCGGCTGCTCGGCTGCGGGGGCGGCGGCGGTCATGGACGGTCTGATCTCCAGTGGTGGAACGTGCTCGGGGGGAGGACGCGCGGGTGACAGGCAGCGGTCGCGGCGCGTGCTTCGGAAATTGTAGCGCTCTGGGGACCGCACCTGTGTCCGGAATTCATCGGTTCAGGGGGTTCATGCCTCAACTTGCGGCCGCGTGGCCGCATTTCTGCAGGACGTCACCGCATGACACTCGAAGAGAACAAGGCCATCGCGAAACGCTTCATCCAGGAGGTGTTCGTCAAGCAGGATGAGCGGGCCGTGGATGAGCTGACCGCGCCCGACTTCGTCCCCCACAGCTGGCCCGGCGTGGAGCCGGGAGTCGAGAGCCTGAAGCAGGCTCAACGGCGAGTGGCGGCCGGGCTGGAGGACGCACGGATGTCGATCGAGGACGTGATCGCGGAGGGTGACAAGGTGGTCGTGCGCCTCACGTCGCACGGCCGCCCCGTGGGCGAGTTCATGGGAATGCCCGCATCAGGCAAGACGTATGACATCTCCGAGATCCACATCTTCCGGATCGCCGACGGCAAGGTCGCAGAGCATTGGCGTGACGCGGACATGCTCGGGATGATGCGGCAGCTTGGCGCGATGCCACAGCCGGCGGGTGTGCGCTCCTGACTACGGAGCGGGCGGCGCCCTGAGGACGACCACCTGGGTCGCCTCGCTCTTGCCCTTGAGCTCCAGGGACCGATGCTCCAGGCCCGCCACGTCCAACTGAGCGGCCTCCGAGGCGGCGGCGGTCACCAGCAGCTCGCCGGCGCCCGCGGCCGAGGCAAGGCGGGCAGTCACGTTGACCGGATCGCCCATGGCCGTGAACTCGGCGACCTCATCGGCCCCGACCGCCCCCACGAAGGCGATGCCGGTGTTGACGCCGATACCCACCGGGATCCAGTCCGCCGTGCGCTGCAGCAGGGCGCGGCCGGCGTCAACCGCCCGGCGGGCGTGCAGCTCGCCGGTGAGAACCGGGATGAACAGGCCGATCACCTCGTCGCCAACGAACTTGTCGACAATTGCGTCGTGATCGACCAGGACATCGGTCGCCACGCCGAAGAAACGGCCCATCTGCGTGCGGAACTCCGTCGGCGTCACCTGCTCGGCGAGCTCGGTCGAGCCGCGCACATCGGCGAACAGCAGGCTGCACGGGATCTCCGCTCCGGAACGGTGCTTGACCATGTCCTTGAAGCACATGGCGCAGTACTTCGGGTTCTTCTCCCATGGCCCCTTGCCGATCACCGACATCACGCT
>DATEOS010000406.1:0-7722 GCA_035273815.1 Candidatus Limnocylindria bacterium | reverse complement strand
AAATGCGGGCGAGTGGCGGAACGGCAGACGCGCCGGCCTTAGGAGCCGGTGTCGCAAGACGTGCGAGTTCGAATCTCGCCTCGCCCACCACCCACCAGGAGCTTCATGGTCACCGTCTCGTCCAACCCGCAGCCCGGATCGCGCGTCCAGCTCGACATCCAGGTTCCTGCCCCCGATGTCGACCGTCATTTCGCTACCGCCTATCGCCACGTGGCAGAGCGCACCAAGGTGCCCGGGTTCCGCCCGGGCAAGGCGCCGCGCCACGTCATCGACCGGTTCGTTGGGCGAGGAGCCATCATCGCCGAGGCGATAGAGCACCTGGTGAGCGACTCGTACGACGCCGCCCTGGACCAGATCACCATCCTCCCCATCGACCAGCCGGAGGTTGACATCGACCCGACTGGCGTCGCGGAGGGTCAGCCGGTCCGATTCACCGCGACAGTGGCGGTCCGGCCGGAGGTAACGCTGGGCGCCTACACCGAATACCCCTTCACCCTGGAGGTGCCGGACGTCAGCGACGAGCAGGTGGAGGGGGTCATCACCGAGCTCCGCCAGGAGCAGGCCACCCTGCGCCCCATCGACGACCGCCCGGCGGCCGAGGGCGACGTGGCGGCGGTGAAGTTCGCCGGCACCATCGACGGCGAGCCCTTCGAGGGCGGGAGCGCCGATCGCCTGCCGCTGGTTATCGGCGAGGACCGCATGATGCCCGGCTGGGAGGCGCACCTGGTCGGCATGGCGATCGACGAGACCAGGGGCTTCGACATCACCTTCCCCGACGACTACCGCGTCGAGGAGCTCCAGGGCAAAGCGGCCCATTTCGAGGTAACCATGCTCGACCTGCGCGAGCGGCTGCTGCCCGAGGTCGACGACGAATTCGCCAAGAGCGTCGGCGACGTGGCCACCGTCGACGAGCTGCGCACGGAGATCCGCGACGCGCTGGAGCGCCGCTCGCAGGACGATGCCCGCCATGCGTTCGCGGACCGGATCATCGACTTCGCGGCGTCAAACGCCACGGTTGAGCTGCCGGAGGTGATGATCACCAACGAGATCGAGATCATGCGCGACGAGCTGCGCAATCGGCTCGCTGCCCAGCGCATCGGCCTCGACCAGTACCTGGCCCTGGCCAAGCAGACGCCGGAGGAGCTGGCGACGGAGCTGCGCGAGCCCGCCTCGCGACGGGTGAAGGTGCTCTTGGTGCTGTCGGCGATCGCCGAGAAGGAGGAGATCGACGCGACGCCGGACCAGGTCCAGGCCGAGATCGACGAGCAGCTGGCGCGCTATCAGAACGACCCGAAGCTGGCCGAGTACCTGACGTCCCGGCGCGGTCGCAGCTACCTGCGGATGACGCTACGCAACCGTACACTGGTGGACACCTTGATCGATCGCGCCCTCGGGACCGATGCACCCGCCGCCGAAGTGGCGGCACCGGCCCCCGAAGAGGCGGAGCCCGAGCCCACCCAGGAGTAGACGAACATGCTGGTCCCGATGGTCATCGAGTCGAGTGCCCGCGGCGAGCGGGCCTTCGACATCTACTCGCGTCTGCTCAAGGAGCGGATCATTTTCCTGGGCGACATGATCGAGGACCACATCGCCAACCTGGTCATCGCCCAGCTGCTGTTCCTGGAGTCGGAGGACCCCGAGAAGGACATCAGCCTGTATATCAACTCGCCGGGCGGGGTGGTGACCAGCGGGCTGGCCATCTACGACACGATCCAGTACCTGAAGGCGCCGGTCAGCACCATCTGCATCGGTCAGGCGGCATCCATGGGGGCGGTGCTGCTGGCGGCGGGTGCCACGGGCAAGCGCTACGCATTGCCGAACAGCCGGATCATGATCCACCAGGGGTCGGGC
The DNA here is from genome assembly GCA_035273815.1 of Candidatus Limnocylindria bacterium. Classification (GTDB taxonomy): domain Bacteria; phylum Chloroflexota; class Limnocylindria; order QHBO01; family QHBO01; genus DASSCW01. Next base: position 5,871 of record DATEOS010000406.1, on the reverse strand, counting down.
GGCTTCCGCGGGAACACCCCGGATGTCGAGATCCAGGTCAAGGAGATGCTGCACCTGACCGATCGGCTGATGCACATCCTGGCCAACCACACCGGCCAGGAGTACGAGAAGGTGCGCCGAGACTCCGAACGCGATTACTTCCTGAGCGCCGAGGAAGCCAAGGCCTACGGCGTGATCGACGAGGTCTTCGTGGGCAACACCGAGTCGCTGATCAGCATGGCCCAGGCTGCGGCCGGCACCATGCCCACCGCCGAGGAGGCGCACCAGGCGGATGCGGCCGGCGAGCCGGAGGCCGAGCCCAAGAAGAAATAGTGTCGCGAAAGCGATAGAGAAAGCGTCACAAGGGGGCTATTCGCAAGGTGGTGGGCGATCTAAGGTTCAGCCAACGGACGCCCCCGATGGCGACCGACACATCAAAGAGGTATGGGGCAATGGGACAGGATCAGGACCCGAAGGACACCGAGGGACATAAGCATCTGCCATATCCGGCGACGCCGGATGAGGACACCGAGGGCCACAAGCACCATCCGTACCCGGCGACCGGGGACGAGGACAGTGACACCGAGGGCCACAAGCATCATCCGTACCCCGCGACGGGCGATGATGACAGCGACGTAGAGGGCCACAAGCACAACCGCGGTGCCTGAACCCTCGCCTGACGCGAATCTGACCGCCGCGCTCGCCGCCCTGAAGGCGGTGGCGCGGCGGTCAGTCGTTGCCCGCGGCCTGCAGGGGCCGGTCGAGCAGAAGCTGCTCCAGTCGATCGTTGACGCCACCGTCAGCCTGTTCGACGCCGAGGCATCATCGATTGCCCTGTTCGAACGTGATCCCGATCGGCTGGAGTACCGCGTCGCGGCGGGCGAGCATGGCGCCGGGGCGGTGGGACTGACCGTCAAGCCAAACGAGGGAATCGCCGGCTTCGTCTTCTCCACCGGCCAGGCCGTCTCGCTATCCGACGTGTCCTCCGACCCGCGCTTCGACCGGGAGGCGGCCGAGCGCACCGGCTACGTGCCCCGCACGGTCGCGGCCGTCCCGCTCTACGACGACGAAGGGACCATCGGCGTGCTGCAGGTGCTTGACAAGCGGGGCACGGAGAGCTTCTCGCTGCGTGACATGGAGCTCCTGGCGGTCTTCGCCGCGCAGGCCACCGCCGCCATCACCGCCACGCGCGTGCAGCGCGGGACGGCGCGGCTCATGACCCACATCCTGGAGCATGTCGGCGACGGCACCCTGACCCCCGACCAGGTGGACGTGATCGTGGGCGACGTGACCCGCGGCCTGGATGACCATGAAGACACGCCGTTCTGGCACCTGGTCGACCATGTCGAAGCGCTGCGCACCCTGGGCGAGCGCGACTTGACGCTGGTCGCCGACATCCTGAATGTTGTGGCGCGCCACGCGGAGCGAGCGCCAAGGCGGCGGTGAGCGGCCTCGACCTGCCGGCCTGGTCCGAGCCGTTCACGGACGTTGCGGGGCTTGCCCGCCGCATGCGCCTGCGTGGCATCAGCCGCGACTGGGCGTGGGGCGACTCGACCGGCGCCGGAATCCGGGTCGGCATCGTCGACAGCGGCCTGGAGGTCTCGCATCCGCGCCTGAATGGCCGCGTGGTGGAGAGCGTGGCGGTCGAGATGGTCGACGGCGAGCCCAACGTGGTGCCAGACGACGGAGCAGACTTGTACGGCCATGCCACCGCCTGTGGCGGGATCATCCTGGGCATGGCACCGGAGGTGGAGCTGGTCTCGATCCGTGTGCTCGGGTCCGACCTGCGCGGCAAGGGTGTGGCCTTCGCCGCCGGCCTGGAGTGGGCGGTCGATCACGGGATCGACGTGCTCAATCTCAGCCTCTCCTCGAAGAGCGAGGCGATGTTCGGCGTCTTCCACGACCTGGTTGATCAGCTGTACTTCCGCGGCGTCCCGGTCGTCAGCGCCGCCAACAACGTTCCTGCTGCCAGCTATCCGTCGCTCTTCTCCACCGTTATCTCGGTCGCTGCCCATGGCGAGCCTGATCCCTGGCGCCTCTACTACAACCCGGCGCCACCCGTGGAGTTCGGGGCCTGGGGGGTCGATGTCCCGATCGCCTGGAAGGACGGCGGCGCCACCGTGGCCACCGGCAACAGCTTCGCCGCGCCGCATGTCACCGGCATGGTGGCGCTGATGCTGGCCAAGCACCCGGGGCTGACGCCGTTCGAGGTGAAAGCGATGCTGGCCGCGGTGGCGGACAACCCGCGACGCGCACGCCGGGAGGCGGCGGCTACTCGCTGAGACGGCTTGGCGCGCGCAGGCGCCAGGCGTCGGTGATCACCTTCTCCAGCAGCGGCGTGTCGATCGCCGGCAGCCGGACCAGAACGGCCGGGTATCCGTCGTAGTGCGGCTCGGTGAAGAAGAGGTCAGGGTCCAGCGCCAGCATGGCCTGCTTCTCGGCCTCGTCAGCGACGCGGATGGCGATCACGTCTGGATTCGGCACACGCGGGCGTTTGGGCTGGACGCGCTCCATCCAGAGCCACGTGAAGAGCTTGCCATCGACGCGATACGCGAACCCACCGGGATCCGCTGTTGCCTCCGCCAGGGCCGATGCGATCCGGTGGGCGTCATCCAGGGTCGCCATGAGCCGATGCTAGGTGGCGTGGTCAACGCCCTTCGCGATCCAGCAGCGCGCGCTTGCGCACGTCACCGCTGCTGCCCCAGCCGCTCCAGCCGTCGGTCGCCCGCACGACGCGATGGCAGGGCACGGCCGGGAAGACGGGGCAGCGCGCCATGGCCCCGCCGACGGCTCTCGCGGCGCCGGGGCGCCCGATGGCGACGGCGAGGTCGCCGTAGGTGGCGCGATCGCCCCAGCCGATCTCGCGGACGGCGCGGTACACCACGGCATCAAAGTCCGACAGCCCGCGCAGATCGATCGGTGCCAGGTCCCGGCGCTGGCCGGCGATCCAGCCCGCCAGCCATGCGAGATGGTCCGGCACAGCGCCGTCCAGTGCGGAACGCGGCAGGCGTCGCTGGGCAGCGGCGAGCAGCGGCGCAGGATCGTCGCCCCGCTCGATCAGCAGGATGCCGCGCGGCGTGGTGGCGAGCTGCATCGGTCCCCAGGCGGTCTCGATGGACCCGATTGCGAGCGGCTCAGGCATGACCGGCCAAGCATCCCACGACCATTGGCCCATGGGGTTTGGCTCGCGGACGCGTGCTATTCTCGGGCCCGCATGACCAGCAAGACCAAGGTCCCGTACCGCTGCTCCTTCTGTGGCAAGAGCCAGGAGCAGGTCCGCAAGCTGATCGCCGGGCAGGGCGTCTACATCTGCGACGAGTGCATCAACCTCTGCCAGGAGATCATCGAAGAGGAGATGCTCGAGGCGCCGCGCGCCGGGAAGGCTCCGGCCACGCCGCTGCCCAGCCCGCGCAAGATCAAGGAGCGCCTGGACGAGTACGTGATCAGCCAGGAGCAGGCCAAGAAGGTCCTCTCCGTGGCGGTCTACAACCACTACAAGCGGGTCAACGCCGGCCAGAGCGTCGACGACGTTGAGCTCGGCAAGTCGAACGTCCTGCTGGTCGGCCCTACTGGATCAGGCAAGACCCTGCTGGCGCAGACGCTGGCCAAGGTGCTGGACGTGCCCTTCTGCATCGCCGATGCGACCTCGCTCACTGAAGCGGGCTATGTCGGCGAAGACGTCGAGAACATCCTGCTGCGCCTCATCCAGGCCGCCGACTTCGACGTGCAGCGCGCCCAGCGCGGGATCATCTACATCGACGAGATCGACAAGATCGCACGCAAGACGGACAACCCCTCGATCACCCGCGACGTCTCCGGGGAGGGGGTGCAGCAGGCGCTGCTCAAGATCCTGGAGGGCACGGTCGCCAACGTGCCGCCGCAGGGTGGCCGCAAGCATCCGCACCAGGACTTCATCCAGATCGACACCACCAACGTGCTGTTCGTCTGTGGCGGTGCCTTCGAGGGTCTCGAGAAAATCGTCGAGGAGCGGGTGGGGCGGCGCGGCATTGGCTTCGGCTCGGAGGCGCAGCGCACACGCGACGACCGCCGCAAGCTGATGGATCAGCTCATGCCGGAGGACCTGCTGAAGTACGGCCTCATCCCCGAGTTCGTGGGGCGCCTGCCGGTGGTGGTGAGCCTGGCCGCGCTGGCCATGGAGGACCTGGTCAAGGTCCTGACCGAGCCGAAGAACGCGGTGACCAAGCAGTTCAGCAAGTTCCTGCAGCTCGACAAGGTGGAGCTGGTCTTCACGCCGGAGGCGCTGGACGCCACCGCCAAGCTCGCGATCGGCCGCAAGACCGGGGCGCGCGCGTTGCGCACCATCGTCGAGGAGGCGCTCCTGGAGGTCATGTACGACATCCCGGAGCGCACCGATGTCAAGAAGGTCGTCATCACCGCCGAGACGATCGAGCACGGCCAGCCGCCGATGCTGGTCACCGAGACGGAGGACGCCGAGCCGCGACGCCGCGGCAGCAAGGAGCGCACCGCCGAACGCGCCTCCGAGCGCGAGGAGGAATCGGCCTAGGCCGATTCCGGCGTCTTTTCCTCCGCACCCTGCGCTGAATCCTCAGCGTCCTTGGGTGCGCTGGACTTCCATCCACGGCTGAGGTTCGAGGCCACGATGATCTGGCCGTTCGGCACATGATGGACGGTCCCGTCGGCGTCACGCAGCATCGTCCGGCGCAGGCTGAAGTCCTCGACCGTGCCCTCCACCCCGGCGATGCGGACGTGCTCGCCGGCGTTGTACTGGTTCTCGGCCACGATGAAGATGCCGGACAGCCAGTCCTTGATCAGCGCCTGAGCCCCGAAGCCGACCGCCAGCCCGGCGATGCCGAGGCCCGCTATGGCGGGACCGATGTCGACGTTGAACGCCTTCAGCACCATGAGCGTGGCCACCACCACGATGACGCCCGCGGCGATCTTCACCAGCAACTGGCCCAGCGTCGTGACCCGACGCTCCTGCTCGATCCGGCTGATGTTGCCGGCGTCGGCATCGCCAGTGCGCCGCTCGATGAGGTGCCTCACCGCCGCCGCCACCGCGATGCGGACGGCGATGTAGGCGGCTGCGCTGGCGGCCAGGATCAGGACCACCTGGACCCCGACCTCGGGCAATCTCTCCAACATCGGGCGCATGGTAGCAACCGACGACGTTGGTACTACCGGCGTTCCGAGGCGGTACTTCGGGTCGCTGCGCCTTCAGGCATGGGCCGGGCTAGGATGGCCCAACGCAGCGCGCCACCGAACGGCGCGCAGGAGGCAGCATCACCAGCATGGGCATGGATCGACGGCGGACTGGATTCCGACTCTCCTGGACCGCCAGCGACAAGCAGGCCGAGGACGACCCGCAGCCTGACGAGGCCGCGAGTGAGGCCGCGCCCGCTGCTGTCGAAACTATGACCGTCGACGCCCCGACCGGTGAGATGTCCGCCCCCGGGACCGCTGCGACTGAGGCCCCCGCCGACGAGGCCTCTGAGGCAGTGACGGAGACCCCCGCCGCGGCAGCGACGCCCGACGGCGAGTCGAGCGAGTTCCTGGTCAGCCTGGTTGGCGCCATGCGCGGCGTGGCCGAGAGCTCACGCGACGCCAGCCTGGCCGAGCTGCGCACTGTCGTCGAAGCGCACATCGAGCAGCTGAACACAGCTTCCGCGGAGAAGGACACCGAGCTGCGCCGCGCGGCCGACCTCGACCTGCAGGGAGTCGGCGACTGGGAGCGCGACGAGATCGAGCGCATAAAGTCAGAGGCCGAGACCCGGCGTGACGCGCGCCGCACCAAGTTGGAGCAGCAGCTGGCCGAGCACCGCGCCGCCAGCGAACGCGAGGTTGAAGCGTCCCGTGCCCGTCTGGCCGACCACGAGCGGGAGTTGGCCGCCTTCTTTGCCCAGCTGGCAGAGA
>DATEOS010000405.1:0-2191 GCA_035273815.1 Candidatus Limnocylindria bacterium | reverse complement strand
CTTGCGACGGCCGCTGACCGCCTGGAACGTCGGAGACTTCAGCGGCCGATCAAGCGTCGAGGTCATGATGCGGACCTGTCCTTTCCGGAGACCGCGGCGCGGGCCAGCGAGTTGACCACGAAGGTCAGGATGAACAGCACCAGGCCGGCGGCGATGTAGGCGCCCGCCTTGTACTGGTCGTTGAATTCGGAAGCGGCAGAGGCGATCTTGCTGGCGAAGGTGTAGCCGCCGTCGAACAGCGACCAGCCGAACGCCGTCTGTGTACCGCGCAGGATGATCAGCAGGGCGATGGTCTCACCGAGCGCGCGGCCCAGACCGAGCATCGCACCACTGATGTAGCCGGACATACCGAACGGCAGCACCGTGGTGCGCACGACCTCCCAGCGGGTGGCGCCCAGCGCGAGGGCGGCCTCGATCTGACCGCGCGGCGTCTGGACGAACACCTCGCGGGTGACGGCGGTGATGATCGGCAGGATCATCACGCCCAGCACGATTCCCGCAGTGAAGATGGTGCCGCCGCCGGCCACCGAGGCGTTACCGGTGTCGAACAGGAAGAACCAGCTCAGGTTCTCGTTGAGCCAGACCGCGAACGGACGCAGTGCCGGCGCCAGCACGTAGAGACCCCAGACGCCGTAGATGATCGACGGCACCGCGGCGAGCAGGTCCACCATGTAGGCCAGCGGACCCTTGACCCGGGCATGGGCGTATTGCGTGAGGTAGATCGCGATACCCAGTGCCACCGGCATCGCCAGGATCAGCGCGAACACCGAGACGAACACGGTCACCTGGAGCAGGTCCAGGATGCCGAACTGCATCGCCGAGGTGTCGGTGGTGACCCAGTTGCCACCGAAGAGGAAGAAGTTCTCCTCGTTACGGGCCAGGGCCGGGATGGCGCGCCACAGCAGGAAGAAAGCGATCGCCGCGATGATGACGACGATCAGGACGCCGGAGCCTTCGGCCAACCCGCGGAAGATGCGGTCGCCGGGACGGACCTTGGTGCCGCCCTTCGACGGGTCGGTCATGATGGGCTCGGGCTCCGGGAAGGGCGTGGCCATGGCCTCGCCCGAACCCGCGTTCAGCGGATTTGGTGTTGTCACTTCGACCCTATCGGTCATTCGTCAGGCACCCAATCTTCTCTTCAATCCTGCTGTGGCGCTACCGAGACCTAGGCCGTCGAGCCGATGGCGTCGATGGAGGTCAGGAGGCGCTCCTTGAAGGCGTCGGGCAGCGGCACGTAGCCCGCGTCGGACAGGCCGGCCTGGCCGTCGTTGGCTGCCACGGTCAGGAACGACTTGACCGCGGCGGCGGTGTCGGCGTCGTAACCGTTGGAGCACACGATCTCGTAGGTGGCCAGCACCAGCGGGTAGGCACCCGACTCGGTGGTGCCGTAGATCGAGTTCAGATCGAGCACCAGGTCGTTGCCCTCACCGGCGAAGGTGGCCGCGTCGATGGCCTTGCCCGCGGTCTCGTCGGTCAGCTCGACCGCGCCGCTGCCCGTGTCGATCTGCGCGAAGGGCGTGCCGGCCTGCTCGGCGAAGCCCTTCTCGACGTAGCCGATCGAACCGGGGGTGGCCTGCACGGCCTGCACGACGCCGGCCGACTTCTGCGCACCCTCGCCGGCGCCACCCTGGAACTCGCTGCCGTCGCCCTTGGTCCACGCCTGCGGGGCGGCTGCGGTCAGGTACTTCTGGAAGTTGTCGGTGGTGCCCGAGGAGTCCGAACGGAAGATCGGCGTGATGGGGCTGTCGGGCAGGGTGGTGCCCTCGTTCAGCGCAGCGATGGCCGGGTCGTTCCAGTTGCTGATCTGGCCCTGGAAGATCTTGGCCAGGGTGTCACCGTTGAGCACCAGCTTGTCGACGCCCTCGATGTTGTAGGCCATCGCGATGGGGCCGAACACCAGCGGCAGGTGCCACGCCGGGTTGCCACCGCAACGCTCGGCGGCAGCGGCGATCTGCTCGTCCTTCAGCGCCGAGTCCGAGCCGGCGAAATCGACGTTCTTGGCGATGAACTGCTCGCGGCCGGCGCCGGAACCGGTGGGGTTGTAGGACAGGTTCTTGCCCTGGCAGGCCTGGCCCCAGACCTGGTTGAACAGCGCGACCGCGTTCTGCTGGGCGGTCGAGCCTTCGGCGGTCACCTCGTTCTTGCCGCCGCAGTCGGCGGATCCGGCGGCGGCGGTGCCACTGGCCGAGCC
>DATEOS010000404.1:0-4070 GCA_035273815.1 Candidatus Limnocylindria bacterium | reverse complement strand
TGCCCTCCGGATAGATCAGCACGCTGAAGCCGCGGTCCAGGCGCGCGCCCAGCACGTTCAGGCTGTGGCGCACCGCTCCTTCGCGCGCCAGCGGGAAGGCGTTGCCCAGGATGGCAGTCAGCGGCCCACGCCACCAGGACGCGAAGATCGTGTCCTTGGCGGCGGCAACCGACAGCTTCCAGCGCCAGCCGAGCGGGATGGCCATCAGGATCAGCGCGTTGTCGTTGTGCAGGTGGTGGTTGGCGGCGAACATGACCGGCCCCTGCAACCCGATCAGGTGCTCTCGGCCTGAAACCGGGCGGCGGTAGAACAGGCTCACCAGCGGCAGGATGAACAGGGTCTGGAGGCCGATGCGGAGCGCGCCGACCACCGGATTCAGCGGCCAGCCGAAGATGCCCTCCGGCGCAGCGGAGTTGGGCGGAGCGGCGTCGATCCGGGCCTGTAGCTGCCCCAGCGTCTCCTCCGGATCCAGCTCACCATCGTCGATGTAGACGCCCAGCGACTCCTCGACCATGCCCAGCAGCTCGACGCGACCGAGCGAGTCGATGCCCAGGTCGGTGGAGAGTCGTGCCTCGGGTCGGATGGCATCGGCCTGGACGCCATCCAGCTGGGCAACCAGGCGCTCGATGGGACTGCCGGCTGCGGCGGGCGCATCGGTCCCGGACGGCGGGGCAGTGGCGGCCTTGGCTGCCAGCAGCCACTCGATCATCTCCGGCTTCTTGACCTTGAGGGTGGGCGTGCGGGGGAACTCGTCTTCCGGCCACACCGTGAAGCCGCGGATCTGCTGGTGGCCGCCCAGCTGGCTGTTCGCCACGCTGACGACGTCATCGGCCTCGTTTGGAGCGTGAAGGATCAGCACCGCGTGGACCTGGATCTCGTTGCCTGGTCGCTCCAGGCCGACCACCGCGGCGTCGCGGACCCGCTCGTCGCGGATGAGGGCCTGCTCGATGTCCGCCGGATGCACCTTGGTGCCGTCCGGCATGACCAGCATGTCCTTCTGGCGGCCCTGGAGCGTCAGGAAGCCCTTCGGGTCCAGGATGCCTTGGTCACCGGTGCGGTACCAGCCGTCCTGCATCACCGCCGCGGTGGCATCGGGCCGCTGCCAGTAGCCCTGGAACACGTTCGGACCGCGGACCTGGATCTCGCCTTCCGGGCTGATCCGCACGTCCACGCCGGGGATGACCTCGCCCACCGTGCCAACGCGGTTACGTTCCATGCGGGTGAAGGCGACCACGGGCGAGGTCTCGGTGGCGCCGTAGCCCTGCAGTGACACGACGCCCATCTCCTCCCAGCGCCGCGCGATGACCGGGTTCATGGCCGCGGCCCCGACGGCCAGGATGTTCAGGCTGCCGCCCAGCCGCGACAGGACCGGGCGAAACAACAGCCGCCGCAACGGCATGGGCAGGTGGCGCGCGATGCCGTGGAGCCGCTCGAAGATCGCCCGCCGGCCGTCGGCGTCGACCCGGCGCTCCACGGCGTTGTTCAGCTGTTTCACGACCTGCGGCACAGCCAGCAGCATGGTGACCTTGCGATCGCGGAAGGTGCGCGCCAGCACCGGCGCCTGGAGGCTGGTCGGATACACGACCGATGCGCCGGCCAGCATGGGCGTCAGCAGTCCGGGGTTCAGCCCGTACATGTGCGACAGCGGCAGGATCGACAGCAGCCGAGTCTCAGGTCCCAGCGGCACCACGCTCCGCAGCGAGATCACGTTCGAGGTGATGTTGCGGTGACTGAGCATGACGCCCTTCGGATCCCCGGTGGTGCCGGAGGTGAAGACGATCTCGGCCAGGGCGTCAGGGTCTGGGGTCGGGCGGGGGAGCGGCTGCGCCTCCCGCGCCACGTCCACCAGCGACTCGACGGTCAACGCCGGCAGCTCCAGCCGGCTGGCAGCCTTGATGGTGGGGATGGAGGCGAGCACCAGCTTCACGTCGGTCTGCGCCGCGATCTTGGTGGCCAGCTCGTCCGTGGAGCGGACGTCCACCGGCACGGGCACGGCCTCTGCCCACAGCGCTGCGAGGAAGGCGATGCCCCACTCCGGGCGGTTGACGGCCCAGATCAGGACCCGATCTCCCGGCTGTACGCCGGCTCCGCGCAGCACCTGGGCCACGCGTGGGACCTGGTGGCCGATGTCGGCATAGGTCCAGATCCGCGTCCTGAAGCCTGGCTTGATGATCAGCGCCGGCCGGCGAGCGTGCTCCGCCACGGCTCGCTCGAGCAGATCGATGATCGTGTCCATCCGGAGTTCCTCCGCGCAGGGGACGATACTGCGCCGGGCGGCCTACGGGAAGACTGCGGCGGTTCCGTCAGCACAGCGCCAGACGAGGGCTGCCACCTGTTGACATCTGATGCGTCAGGTGCCAGCATCACGCATCATGCCGCGAACGACGCTTGACCTTGACGCCGGTGTGCTGCGCGCCCTGAGGCGACGGAAGCGACGCACCGGCCAGAGCCTGGGAGAGGTTGCATCCGAGCTGCTCGCGGGCGCGCTTCGGGAACCGGAGAGCGCTCAGCGCCGGATCACCTGGAAATCGACGCGCATGGGGGCGAGGGTGGACTTGGACGACCAGGAGGCCGTACGGCGAGCTGTCGAGGGCTCGTGAGCTACACGATCGACGCGAACGTCCTCCTGTACGCGTCGGATGAAGCGAGTCCATGGCACGAGCCTGCAGCCAAGCTCATCGATGAGATCGCCCTAGGGCCGGAGATCGTGTACCTCTTCTGGCCGACCGTGATGGCGTACCTGCGCATTGCCACCCACTCGGCTGTCTTCCAACGGCCGCTGCCGCCGGCCGATGCGCGCGCGAACGTCGAGGCGCTGATGGGATTGCCACATATCCAGGCGATCGGGGAGCAGGACCGCTTCTGGCACCTCTTCAGGGAGGTTGCCGACGACGTCACGCCGGCAGGCAACCTGGTTCCGGACACGCACATCGTGGCATTGATGCGTGAGAACGGGGTTCGAACGATCGTGACCCGGGACCGCGACTATCGGAAGTTCACCGGCATCACCGTGCGGGATCCGTTCAAAGCCTGACTTGTCAACAGGAGGGCAATCCGCACCTCCTGGATCCCACCGCGCTGCTCTGGCGCCGGCCGTTGATCAGCGTGGTGGAAATAGGTGCACGCACGCGGAGGCTCGACCACGGACGCCGCAACGCCGCGGCAATGACACCGCAGTGTCGCCGCAGTCCCTCTATGCATGATCGGCGCATGCGAAGGATCGTTGCCTGGCTGCTCGTCATCGCGCTCGTGGTTGGCATCGGCTACACCGCCTATGTGGGCTACGAGGGCTCGCGCCAGATGGTCAGCGTCGATGACGCGCGCAGTCGTGACTGCCGCACGCCCGACGTGCTGTTTGGCTGGGCGTACGAGGCGATCAACTACGACATCGGCGACGACGACGCCCTCAAGGCCGCCAACCCCGACATGAGCGACTGCGACTCACCGGGCGCGAAAGCGGGCACGGAGGTGGTCACCCCCGACGGCGTGCGGATCGCCGGCTGGTACGTGCCAGCGGCCAATGGCATCGGTCCCACCGGCCCGACCGTGGTCCTGATGCACGGCTTCAGCAGCAACAAGACGGACATTCTGGGCTATGCCGTCGGCCTCCACGAGGACTTCAACCTGGTCGCCATCGATCAGCGCAACGCGGGGCGCTCAACCGGCGACAAGACCACCGCCGGCGTGCTGGAGCAGGACGATCTGCGGGCGGTCATCGACTGGCTGGAGCGGACCAAGGCGCCGGAGCACGTCGGCGTGCTGGGGAATTCGTTGGGTGCCGCCGGGGCCATCACCGAGGCTCGAACCGATCCGCGGGTGGAGGCGCTGGCCCTGGATTCCATGCACACCCGCCTCGTCTACCAGTTCGAGCAGCGGCTTGCCCATAACGGGCACCCGGCCTACCCCGGTGTGTGGGCTATCTTCGCGGGGGCGTGGCTGCGCACCGGAGGCGTCGACCTGGGTGACGCCGATCCTGCCGATGCCCTGGCGGACCTGAGCGGGAGGCCGATGCTGCTCACCCACGGCACGGCCGACGATGAGGACCTGCCGTACCGGACGGAGGCGTTCGC
>DATEOS010000403.1:0-2382 GCA_035273815.1 Candidatus Limnocylindria bacterium | reverse complement strand
ACCCACTGGACTTCCGAGGCCTCTCATGGTGAAGATCTACATGAGTGACCTGATGTCACAGGCAACCAGGGCGACGACAGGCTGGTAGGCGACGGCGGCTCCGATCACTTGCTCCGCAACGACGGGGACGATAGCATTTGGGCGCGAGACGGGTTCATCGACGACATCGAGTGCCACCTCGGCAACGATACGGTTCTTGCCGCCGACAGGGCGGACCGCATCCGGCCCGATTGCGAGACCGTCAACCGTTTCTGGAGGAACCGTTGGCTTTTCTCGCCCTTCTGGTCGTGAACCACATCAGCCTCGACGGCGTCCTTCAGGGCCCGGCGCGTCCCGACGAAGACACCCGTGGCGGCTTGCGGCACGGCAGCTGGGCCCAGCAGGCCATCGATCCCGCGATGGGCGCCGCCATGGGTGAGCGGATGGGCCAGGAATTCTCCCGGCTGTTCGGCCGCCGCAGCTACGACGACATGCTGAGCCACTGGAACGAGGTCGGCGGCCCGTTCAAGGACGGCCTCGACCAGACGAGGAAGTACGTCGCCTCCTCCGCGCCCGACGCCGACCTGTCCTGGCCGAACTCCACGCTCCTCAGCGGCAACGTCCCCGCTGATATAGCTGCACTGCGTGAGCAGCTTGGTGAGCTCTACCTCCACGTGGGCGTAGACGTCGGCCGACTTGCGAACGCGGCCCGGCTTGACCGTACCGGCGGGGCCTCTTGGATTGCTTTGGTCTTTGCAGGCAAGATAGGGAGACGTGATACGGAGACGTGATGGCTGCCGGTAGTTACCACTACGTCATCGTGGGCGCGGGGTCGGCGGGCTGCGTACTGGCTGGCCGGCTGTCGGCCGACCCCGCCTGCCGTGTGGCACTGCTAGAGGCCGGCGGGTCGGACCGGAAGCGGGAGATCCGCATACCGGCGGGGTTCACTAAGCTCTTCCTGACCGGCTACGACTGGAACTACCGCACTAGCAAGCAGCCGCAGCTGTCGGATCGGGAGCTGTACTGGCCGCGTGGCAAGACCCTTGGCGGTTCGTCATCGATCCACGGTCAGGCGTGGACACGGGGACACCGCGTTGACTATGACGGCTGGGCGGAAAGCTGTCCGGGCTGGTCCTATGAGGAGGTGCTGCCGTACTTCCAGCGAGCCGAGCACCGGGTGGGCAGCAATATTGGCGAGGTATATGGCACCTCGGGCCCGCAATTCATCTCCGAGCTGCGCGACCCGAACCCGACCACATCAGCGTTCCTGGCTGGCTGCGCCGAACTGGGCATGCGCCGCCTCGGCGAGCTCAACGAGCCAGACAACACCGGATACGCACCGACCCCGGTCACCCAGCGGCGCGGGCTGCGGCACAGCGCCGCAGACGCTTATCTGCGCCCGGCCCGGCGGCGACGCAACCTGACCGTCCTCACCGGGGCGCTTGCCCAGCGAATTCTGCTCGACGGAGTCCGGGCCACCGGCGTCAAATACCGGGATGCGGCCGGGGTGACCCAGCTCGTCACCGCGTCCCGCGAGGTGATCATTAGCGCCGGCACCATCAACTCACCGCAGCTGCTGATGCTCTCAGGCATCGGCGAACGCGACCAACTGCGCGCTGCCGGCGTGGAGCCGCGCCACGAGCTGGTCGGTGTTGGTGCGAACCTGCAGGATCACCTGGCCTGCGGGGTCATCGTGCACTGCCCGAAGCCAGTCACCCTGTTCGCGGCCGACTCCCCGGCGCAGCTCGCCCGACTTCTGCTCGCGCGGCGCGGGATGCTCACCTCCAGCGTGAACGAGGCCGTCGCCTTCGTCCGCAGCGATGCAGCTCTGGCCGCCCCCGATCTTGAGCTTGTCTGGCTTCCCGTGCCGCTGCTGGGCGAGGGCCTGATCCCTCCACCCGCCCACGGGCTGACCTTGGGGGTGGAGCTCCTGCAACCGGACAGCTATGGTGACATCCGTCTGGCCAGCGCCGACCCCGCGGAGCCGCCGGTCATCGACCCGGGCTACCTCACTGCCCAGTCGGACCTGCGCGGCCTGGTGGCCGGCCTGCGTATCGCCGAGCGACTGCTCGACACGGCTGCCTTGCGCCCGTACGTCGGCGCGCCCATGGCGCCCTGGCCGGGCAACGTCGATGATGCGAAGCTGGCGACGTACGTGCGGGAACACGCCCAGACGGCCTTCCACCCCGTCGGCACCTGCCGCATGGGCAGCGATGATGCCGCCGTGGTGGATTGCGAACTGCGTGTCCGCGGCCTGGATGGGTTGCGCGTGGTGGACGCGTCGGTGATGCCGCGGATCACCCGCGGCCACACCCACGCGCCGACCGTCATGATCGCCGAACGTGCCGCCGACCTCATCCGAGCAGGCAGCCACGAGCCCGAGCCGAGCCCGGCGACCGCGGC
>DATEOS010000402.1:0-2059 GCA_035273815.1 Candidatus Limnocylindria bacterium | reverse complement strand
CCGAACGCCTGCTGCTCGGCGTCATCGTCGGCATCCTCGTCTACATCGCTCTGCTCGTGTACGGGCAGGTGGTGGCGCAGGGCGTGGTAGAGGAGAAGTCCAGCCGGGTGGTGGAGATACTGCTGACCACGATCCGGCCGTGGCAGCTCATGCTCGGCAAGGTGGCCGGCATCGGCATCGTCGGGCTGTTGCAACTCGGCACCGTCGCCGTCATCGGCGTGGTGGCCGGGGTCGCGACAGATGTGGTGAACTTCCCGGCGTCCATTGCCGCGTCGGCCGCGATCTGGGCCGTGGTGTGGTTCCTCATCGGCTATCTCGCGTACGCGCTGATGTTCGCCGCGTTGGGAGCGTTGGTCTCGCGCCAGGAGGACGTGGGCGCGGTCACCACTCCGGCCATGATGGTCATCATCCTGCCGTACGTGCTGGGCATCTCGATCCTGCCGGCCGACCCGGAGAACCAGTTCCTCGGCATCCTGGCGCTGATCCCGCTGTTCTCGCCGACGCTGATGCCGATGAAGATCGCCATGGGTACGGCGTCGACGGCGGAGATCGTGCTGTCGCTCGGCCTCACGGTGGGCCTGGTGGTGGCGCTGATCTGGCTGTCCGGGCGCATCTACTCCAACGCCGTGCTGCGCATGGGCAGCCGGGTCCGCCTCCGCGACGCTCTCCGCTCCGCTGTCTGACGGCCCGGTTTCAAACTTAGGGAGGTCCCCGATGCCGGTTTGGGGAGCCGTTCCTAGCGTTGAGGCATGAGGCTCATCGGCTACATGTTCGCCTTCGTGCTCGGCATCTACCTGATCGTCCGGGGCATCGTCGAGTTCTTCGTGATCAACTGGTCGGACCCGGCGTCGTACCGGAAAGACTGGGGCGGGCCCAGCCTGCCCGGCGTACTCCTGGTCCACAGTGGACCGGGGCTGCTCGCGCTGGTCCTGCTGACCCTGTTGATCGTCCGGCTGGTCAGACGCCAGCCAACGCCCTGAAATCCCGTTGCGGGCCGGCTTAATCTGGGCGGCGTGACCGACCTTCGTGAGGTGATCACCGACGCCGACTTCGAGGCCTGGCGCTCGGTCCGGCTGGCCATCCTGCCGGGCGAGCGGACCGCCACGGTCGAGGAGCTCAAGGCGATGGACCGGCCGGGCCGGCTGATGCTGCTGGCCGAGCAGGACGGGGACCTGGTCGGCCACGGCGTGGCCAGCAGGTCGGACCTGGCCGGGCGCGGGTCGGTGACGCCGCGCGTGCTGCCGCCGTTCCGGCGCCGCGGGATCGGCACCGAAATGCTGCGGGTGCTGATCGCGCACACCGAGGCGCAGGGGTACCCGCGGGTGTCGTCGCTGGTCGAGGACGACGGTTCGCTCGCCTTCGCGCAGCGGTTCGGCTTCGCCGAGGTGGACCGGCAGATCGAGCAGCTGCGCGCGATCGGGGCCGAGCCGATGCCGCCGACCCCGCCCGGCGTGGAGATCGTCACCGTCGCGCAACGCCCTTCGTTGTGGGCGGCCGCGTACCGCCAGGTGGGGTTCGAGGCGGTCAAGGACATGGCCGTGGTCTCCCCGCTGCAGGTGACGCTGGAACAGTGGGAGAGCGAGTGGATCAATACGCCGGAGGCGACGTTCCTCGCCATGGCCGGCGCCGACGTGGTCGGGCTCGCCTCGCTGCACCTCGACTCCGACGTGCCGCACCGGGCCGAGCAGGGGTTCACGGCCGTGCACCGGGACTGGCGCGGCCGGGGCATCGCGTCGACGCTGAAGCGGATGACCCTGTGGTGGGCGGCTGAGCACGGGATCAGCGAGGTCTACACCTGGACCCAGAACGGCAACGAGAACATGCGCCGGCTCAACGAGCACCTGGGCTTCCGCAACGGGGCATGGTCCATCGACGTCGTCGCCCCACTCCCGCTCGCCGCGTTCATCGCAGCTGGGCGGTGACCTCGATCTCGATGCGCATGCGCGGGTCGTACAGGCCGCACACCAGCATCGTGGCGGCCGGCCGGACGTCGCCGAGCCACCGCCGCAGCGTGGGCCAGCAGGGCTCGAAGTCGTTCCGGTCCGGGAAGATGTAGTGC
>DATEOS010000401.1:0-2957 GCA_035273815.1 Candidatus Limnocylindria bacterium | reverse complement strand
CAGACCTACGGCGTGGGCATCATCGCCCGGGTCAAGGCGGGCCTCGGCCCGGCGGTGGTCGGCGACGACAAGGTGCAGACCGACCAGACCAACTTCGACGCCACCATCTCCAAGATCAAGGCGGCGTCGCCCGACGTGATCGCCTACGGCGGTTACACCAACGAGGCCGCTCCGCTGCTCAAGCAGGCCCGCGCGGCCGGCGTGACGGCGAAGTTCCTCGGCTTCGACGGCCTGTACGACCCGGGCTTTCCGAAGGGCGCCGGCGGGGCTGCCGACGGCGCGATCGTCACCTGCCCGTGCCTGCCCGCGTCCGAGGCCGGTGGCACCTTCTCGGCCGACTTCCAGAAGGAGTACGGCGAGGCTCCGGGCTCCTACGGCGCCGAGGGCTACGACGGTGCGACCATCCTGCTGGAGGGCTACAAGGCCGGCAAGAAGACCCGCGCCGACCTGCTCGCCTGGGTGAAGGCGTACGACAAGCAGGGCGTCTCGAAGTACCTGAAGTTCGACGCCAACGGCGACGTGGACAAGTCCAAGGTCGTCATCTGGTCGTACGAGATCTCCGGCACCGAGTTCAAGCCGCAGCAAGAGATCAAGCTGACCAGCTGACCCATTGATGTGGTGATGCGGCCGGGGGCGATGGCGCCTCCGGCCGCGTCTGGTGCAGGAAGGAGTTTGGATGAACTTCGACGAACTCTTCGGGCACCTGGGTCAGCACACGGTGGACGGCTTGGCTAAGGGCTCCATCTACGCCCTCGTCGCGCTCGGCTACACGCTGGTCTACGGCGTCCTGAAGTTGATCAACTTCGCCCACTCCGAGGTCTTCATGGTCGGCACGTTCGCCGTCCTGGGCACGTGGACCGCGTTGGGCGCGACGAACAACCCGGGCCTCGGGTTGATGCTGTTCTTCCTGGTGGCCGGCCTGATCGCGGGCGCCCTGGCGTCGGGCGCCACAGCCGTGGCGGTGGAACGGATCGCGTACAAACGGTTGCGCGAGATGAACGCGCCCCCGCTGATCTTCCTGATCACCGCGATCGGCCTGTCGCTGGTGCTGTCCGAGACCTTCGGTATCTGGCAGGGCCGGCTGATCGTCGGCATGCCGACGATCCTGCCGCAGAAGGTGCTGTTCACGATCGGCAACACCGGCGTGACGAACGTTCAGCTGATCACGCTGCTCGCGGCCCTGGTGATGATGTTCGCCCTGGACCAGTTCATCAACCGCACCCGGTACGGCCGTGGCGTGCGGGCGGTGGCACAGAACCCGGACACGGCGGCGCTGATGGGCGTCAACAAGGACCGGGTGATCATGCTGATCTTCCTGCTCGGTGGTCTTCTGGCGGGGGCCGCCGCGCTGCTGTACGCGATCCGGTACGGCAACACCCGGTTCAACGTCGGCTTCCTGCTCGGCCTCAAGGCGTTCACGGCGGCGGTGCTCGGCGGCATCGGCAACCTGCGCGGCGCGCTGCTCGGTGGCCTACTGCTCGGTGTGGTCGAGGTGTACGCCGCGACCCTCACCCAGTCCAACTGGGAGGACGTGGCGGCCTTCGTGGTCCTCGTGGTGGTCCTGCTGTTCCGGCCGACCGGTCTGCTCGGCGAGTCGTTGGGGAGGGCCCGCGCATGACGACCGAGACGACAACCAAGTCCCCGCTGGACGGCGCGCGTGCGACGTTCGGCGGGATCGGCGCCCGGTGGCGTGCGCTGCCGAAGTGGCAGCGGGCGATCGGTTTCCTGGCGTTCGTGGGCTTCCTGTACTACCTGCCGCTGCTCGGCATCCCCGGCCTGACCTGGCTGCGCACCGACTCGATCGCGAACGGCAACAACTGGGCGGGTGTGCTGTTCACCTGCGCCATCTACGTGCTGATCGCGATCGGGTTGAACGTGGTGATCGGCCTGGCCGGTCTGCTCGACCTCGGCTACGTCGGCTTCTTCGCGATCGGCGCGTACAGCGTGGCGCTGTTCGGGTCGGTGCAGTCGCCGGTGGTCAAGGCGCTGCAGGAGCGGTTCGACCTGCCGCCGGATTGGGCGGTGGCGTGGGCGATCTGCATCCCGATCGCGCTGGCGCTGGCGATGATCTCCGGTGTCATCCTGGGCTGGCCGACGCTGCGGCTGCGCGGTGACTATCTGGCGATCGTCACGCTCGGCTTCGGTGAGATCATCCGGATCGTGGTCCGTAACTCGACGTCCTGGTCGGGTGGCCCGGCGGGTGTGGCCGCGATTCCGGGCCCGCAGGGTGCGCCGTCGGCGGACAACACCCTGTTCGGCCTGGTGGACATCAAGCCGTGGTACTGGCTGGCGTTGACGGTCGTGCTGTTCGTGGTCTTCCTGGTGCGCCGGCTGGAGAACAGCCGGGTGGGCCGGGCCTGGCTGGCGGTGCGTGAGGACGAGGACGCGGCGGCCGTGATGGGCGTCTACCCGTTCAAGTTCAAGCTGTGGGCGTTCGCCATCGGCGCGGCGCTGGGCGGCCTGTCCGGCTTCCTGTTCGCCAGCCGGCAGGGCTTCATCGAGCCGAACCAGTTCAACGCGCAGCTGTCCATCCTGTTCGTCGCCATGGTGGTGGTCGGCGGGTCGGGCAACATGGCCGGTGTGGCGCTGGGCGCCTTCCTGCTGGCGTACCTGCCGGAGCGGTTCCGGGACTTCGCCGAGTACCGGTTCCTGGTCTTCGGGCTGGCGCTGGTGCTGGTCATGCTGCTGCGCCCGCAGGGCCTGATCCCGAGCAGACGGCGGGCCCGAGAGTTGAAGGACCGTCAGGAGGAGGTGCCCGCCGGTGTCGGAACCCACGCGTGAGGTACTGCTCGACGTCGACCACGTGACCCTGCGGTTCGGTGGTGTGGTGGCGCTCAACGACGTCAGCTTCAGCCTCTACAAGGGCGAGATCCTCGGCCTGATCGGCCCGAACGGCGCCGGCAAGTCGACCGTCTTCAACCTCGTCACGGGCGTCCTGCCGGCGACGCGCGGCGAGG
>DATEOS010000400.1:0-5338 GCA_035273815.1 Candidatus Limnocylindria bacterium | reverse complement strand
GCGACCGGGGGAGTCACGCTTACGGCCGTCGATCCGGAGTATCCGGCCGCGCTGCGCGTGGCGGATCCGCGGCCGCCGGTCCTGTATCGCGCCGGCGATCCGGCGGCATTCGTGGGACCGGCGGTGGCGATCGTCGGCACGCGGCGGACGACCGGCTACGGCCGTGCGGCCGCCCAGGAGATCGCGGACGAGCTTGCCCGGGCGGGCGTGACCGTGGTGAGCGGACTCGCAATCGGCATTGACGGTGAGGCGCACGAGGCGGCCCTAGCCGCGGGCGGCCGCAGTGTGGCGGTCCTCCCCTCGCCGCTGGATCGGATCTATCCGCCGCGGCACCGCCAGCTGGCCGCGCGGTTGGTCGCCGAGGGCGGGGCGCTGCTCAGCGAGCTGGCTCCCGGCCACAATCCTGGCCGCCCGGATTTCGCCCGTCGCAATCGGATCATCGCCGCGCTGGCGCGGGCGACCGTGGTGGTCGAGGCGCCGGATCACTCCGGAGCGCTGCTGACCGCATCGGCGGCGGTCGAGCTCGGGCGCGAGCTGTACGCGGTCCCGGGACCCATCGACTCACTCGCCTCGCGCGGCTGCAACCGGCTCATCGCCGACCACCTGGCGAGCATCGTGACCTCGGCGGCGGGCTTGCTGACGTCCATCGGCCTGAGCTCGGGAGTCAAGCCGCTGGGCGTGGAAACCCTCTCCGACCCGGAGGCGATGGTGCTCTATCGGTTGATCAACCACCCTGGCTCCGTCGAGGAGCTGCTGACCACCAGTGAGCTCTCCACGGCAGAGCTGGCGAGCGCCCTGACCCTGCTGGAAGCCCGCGGCCTGGTCACGTCCTACGGCGGTGCCACATTCCATCCAACCCTCGCCGCGCGGCGGCTCGGAGATGCTCGCTGAGCGGGCATGCGACGTGCAGGGTGAGCAAAACCAGTGCCCAGCCCGGTATACTGCGGCCGCCTCACGTGGTCCGCCCACAGTGCCCGTTGGGTGAAACACGCCGTAGGAGTCATTGGTCTATTGAGTCCTGTCCAAAGAATCGGTGCGACAGTCCGCGCCACCCAACCGAGCGTCTACGCTCGCCTCCGACAGCATCGGGCGATCACCCGGCTCGCGCTCGCCGGCCTCGCCCTCGCCGTTGCCCTCGGCTTCTCCCTCCAGGATGCTGTTGCGGGTCCGAATCCGGATCCTGCTACCTCAACCACGATCCTTCCTGCCAACATCGGCGTCGGCGTCGCCTCAACCGGTGCGGTGGTCGTTTCCTTCGACGAGCCGATGGATCCGGCGTCAGTGGAGGCAAACCTGGCGGTTCGCCCGGCTGCCGAGATCCAGACCACCTGGAGCGCCGATCACCGAACGCTCACATTGCAGCCCAGCGGGCGCTGGCAGACCGACCAGCGCTACCTGGTGACGGTCGCCTCGTCGACCCGGCTCGCCAACGGCAAGATGCTTGGCGAGGACCGAGCGCTCAGCTTCACGACCCAGACCGCTCCGAGCGTGTCCGAGTTCGAAGTGCGCCTGCTGTCCGATCATGCCCAGCCGCAGGTCAACCGCCGCCGGCCGGGCAGCGCCATCGCCTACGACGTCGCCGACGGCGCCGTGCTCGGCCTCACGCCGCTGATCGACGCGCCGATCGACACGCTGGACGATGCCAGCGCCGAGACGGGCATCCGCATCGCCTTCACCGCGCCCATGGACATGGCCGACGTGGAGGCTCGCCTCAACATCCAGCCACGGGTGCGCGGCAGCTTCAGCTGGCGCGGAAACGAAGTGCTCTTCACGCCACGCGATCGGCTGAAGGCGGACACGCGCTATGCGGTCACCCTGGTCGGCGCGCACGACGCGGCCGGCAACCGGCTGGGCGGAGACGTCAGCTTCTCGTTCACCACCCGGGCGGACGCCGAGCTGGTGCGCTTTACCCCGGAGCGTCACGCCACCAATGTGAAAGCCAAGCAGCTGGTCCTGCGCTTCAGCGAGCCGATGGACCGGGATGCGACGGCAGACGCCATCAAGGTGGTGGACCTCAATACCGGGCGCCACATCCGGGGTCGCGTGGACTGGCAGCACGGCAGCACGCAGCTGCGCTACATCTTCAAGGATCCCCTGCCGCGCGGCGGCCTGATCGAGGTCAGCCTCGGCAAGGCCAGCAGGGACAAGGACGGCAACGCGGTCAGCGTCAGCTGGACGTTCCGCACCCCCCCGGCCTCGTTCGCCGCGACCGAGCAGGCGACCGGGGCGGGCACCCTTGCACGCCCGGCCGCGCCGGGTCCGCCCGCGCCGGCCGACATGCAGGAATTCGCCCTGTGGCAGATCAATCAGGCGCGGGCGAACCATGGATTTGCGCCGCTGCGTCTGGACGCGGCCGTCTCGGCGGTGGCCTCATCGCACGCGTGGGACATGCTGAACAACGGCTACTTCAGCCACACCGGTCGCAACGGGTCGACCATTGCCGGACGCCTGCAGGCCGGAGGCGTGAGCTTCAGCTGGTCCGGCGAAAACATCTGCTACTACAACGGCCTTGGTGTGCGCGGCACGCTGGAGTGGTGCCATGCGACGTTCATGTCCGAGCCGTGGCCGGGCGTGGCCAACCACATCGGGAACATCCTGAGCGGCCACTACAACCGGCTCGGAGTGGGCATCGCGACGAGCGGCGGCAAGGTGATCGTGGTATGGGACTTCGCCGGATAGCAAACCGGCGTGCGGGGCCGTTGCGCCCCGATTCCGCAGCCCATGAGGCGCCCGCACGCATGTGCACGGCGCCTCCGCTGTACCCCGGAATGCCCGTGACCCGGTGCTACACTCCCTGACCGTATGCCCCCGAAGAAGCGAAGTTCGGGCGATCTGGTGATCGTCGAGTCGCCCGCCAAGGCCAAGACAATCGAGCGCTACCTCGGCCCCGGCTACACCGTGCTGGCCTCCTACGGCCATGTCCGCGACCTGCCGCCGGGCAGCCTGGGCGTGGACGTGGACCACGACTTCGAGCCGCGCTACGTGCCGTTGAAGGATCGGCGCAAGGAGCTGGACAAGCTGGCCGATCAGGCGCGACGCGCCGATCTGGTGTGGCTGGCCACCGATCTCGACCGCGAGGGCGAGTCGATCGCCTGGCACATCGCCGAGTACGCGGGCCTTGACGCCGACCAGGTCCGGCGCGTGACCTTCAGCGAGATCACCAAGGGCGCGATCGACGAAGCCTTCGCCAACCCACGCAGCATCAACCTGGACCTGGTGAACGCCCAGCAGGCACGGCGCGTCATCGATCGGCTGGTGGGCTACAAGCTCAGCCCGCTGGTCAGCAGCAAGATCCGCCGCGGCCTATCGGCCGGGCGGGTGCAGAGCGTGGCCGTGCGCCTGGTGGTTGACCGCGAGCGCGAGATCGACGCCTTCGTGCCGGAGGAGTACTGGACGCTCCTGGCTCAATTGCGCCGCGCCGGCAGCGAAGCGAGCTTCGCTGCGGAGCTGACCCGCATCGACGGCGAGAAGGCACGCATCGGCTCCGAGGAGGAGGCGCGCCGGCACGAGGAGGCCCTGCGGGGCGCGAGCTTCACGGTCAGCAAGGTCACGCGCAGCCAGCAAAAGAAGAACGCGCCTCCGCCCTTCACCACCAGCACCCTGCAGCAGGAAGCCTCGCGCAAGCTGAGCTTCGGCGCGCGCCGCACCATGAGCGTGGCGCAGTCACTGTACGAGGGCATCGCCCTGCCGGAGGGCCAGGTGGGCCTGATCACGTACATGCGGACTGATTCCGTGGCCATCGCCGCCGGGGCAGTAGGGGAGGCACGCCAGGTGGTGGGGCAGCGCTACGGCGCCGAGTTCGTGCCGGAGCGCCCGAACGCCTACCGCACGCGAACGCGCGGGGCCCAGGAGGCCCACGAGGCGATCCGGCCTTCCAGCTTCGCGCGGACGCCGGAGTCGCTAGCGGGCCACCTCAAGCCGGACGAGCTGCGCCTCTACGACCTGATCTGGAAGCGGGCACTCGCCTCGCAGATGGCACCGGCCCGGTTCGACCAGGTCGGGGTGGACATCAGCGCGGACCGATACACCCTGCACGCCGGCGCACGAAAGCGGATCTTCGACGGCTACCAGGCCCTGTACGTGGAGGGCAAGGACGACGAGGAGGACGAGCGCCTGACCATCCTGCCCGACCTGCAGGACGGCGAGGCGCTGGACATGATCGGCCTGTCGAGCGAACAGCACTTCACCCAGCCACCCCCACGCTTCACCGAGGCCACGTTGATCCGTGCGCTGGAGGAACGGGGGATCGGGCGGCCGTCGACCTATGCGCCCACCATCGAGACGATCCGGCAGCGCGGCTACGTGAACATCAAGGATCGCCGCCTTTTCCCGGAGGAATCGGCGTTCCGTGTGACGGACCTGCTGGTGGAGCATTTTCCCGAGATCGTCGACCTTGACTTCACCGCGCGCATGGAAGACCAGTTGGACGACGTGGCCGGCGGGGAGCGCGAGTGGGTCCCCGTGGTCCGCGACTTCTGGGTGCCGTTCAGCGCCAAGGTCACCGAGGGCCGCGAAAAGATCGCCAAGCAGATCGAGGTCACCGACATCCCGTGCCCGCTGACTGGCGACAAGGGCGACATGCTCATCAAGCGCTTCGGGCGCAATGGCTGGTTCCTGGGCTGCGCCGGCTACCCGGAGTGCAAGTACACCCAACCACTCCCCGGCGAGGAGCCTGAGGAGATGCCCGAGATGCCGGGCGTGGGGGACGTGTGCCCGCTCTGCAACGAGGGCCACCTGGCCGCCAAGCGCGGCCGCTTCGGTCCGTTCGTCGGCTGCGATCGCTACCCGGAGTGCCGCTACATCAAGAAGAACCCGCCACCCGCCAGCGAGCAGTTCGGCACCTGTCCCCAGTGCGGCCAGGGGACGGTCGTCACCAAGCGCGCCCGGCGTGGCCGGAGGCCGTTCTGGGGCTGCGACCGCTATCCCGATTGCGATTACGCCAGCTGGACAAAGCCGGAGACCCCCGCTGCCACCGCGGCTGTGCCTGGTCCGGCCCCCGGCGAAGCGGACGAGGAAGGCCAGGAGCTCGCCAGCGCCGGCGGAGCGCGTGGCTGACCGCGGCCCCTCGGCTGACGCCACCGGCGCGCTGGAGCGCTTCCTTACGCACCTCGAGGCCCGTAACGCCTCACCCGGCACGGTCGTCGAATACCGACGCCATGTCACCGAGTTCCTCGGCTTCCTCAGCGATCGCCGCGCGGATTGGCGGCAACCCGACCGCGCCACGGTGCGTGCCTACCTGGCCGCGCTGTCCGACCGTCAGCTGGCGGCCTCGACGGTCGGCGGCCGCCTGGCGGCCATCCGCTCCTTCTATCGGCACGCCGCCCGCCAGGGCTGGATC
>DATEOS010000399.1:0-3329 GCA_035273815.1 Candidatus Limnocylindria bacterium | reverse complement strand
GTACAGCGCCCGTGCGGGGTTCATCACCTCGACGTGGATCCGCACCGGCTTCCCGGCCGACCGGGCCTCGTCGAAGACCTCGGTGAGCAGACGGGTGCCCAGTCCCCGGCCGCGGTAGGCCGGCAGGAGCGCGATGTCGATCACGCGGATCTCCTCCGGCCAGCGGGCGACGTAGAGCCGCCCGGCCGGCACGCCGTCGGCCAGCACGACCTCCCAGGTGGTGTCGCGGTAGTGCTCGCGGTAGTAGCGGTCCTGCGCCTCGAACTGCTGCCGGACGAAGGCGAGCTTCTGCTCGGCGGTCCAGGGAACGAGCTTCAGCTCCTCCGCCCGCGTGCTGGCGTAGATCTCGAACAGGAGCGGTCGGTCCTCGCCGGTGACCGGCCGCCGCGACAGGACCGTCAACCGCGCGGCGGGAAGATCCCCTGCAGGGCGATGCAGAAGTTGAGGGTCAGGTACGGCATCATGTTGTTGTGCGGCAGGCTGCCCCCCGCGGGAGCCAGCGCCTGCGGCGCCATCTGCACGACCGGCGTGGCGGTGGCCGGCGCGTACATCGAGCCGTTGTTGGAGATCGTCAGCACGCGGTTGGGGCTCGGCGTGTTGTCGGTCGCGATGTCGGTCGCCACCTCGACGTTGTGCGTGTGCACCGGGATCTCGCTCTGCAGGAGCGTCACCGACTCGGCGCCTCCCGTCTGGCCCAGGTCGTAGAGCGAGAGGCCCGGGCCCTGGCCCCAGAACATGGGAGAGCTGCCCTGCAGGTCCGGCAGGGCGAACGTGCTCTTGCCGTCGCCTCCGTAGAACGTGCCGAGCAGCGAGAAGAGCGCCGTGTTCTGGCTGATCGGCAGCAACTGACCGTCGCAGAACGCCCAGCCGGTCGGCGCGAAGTTGAACGGGAAGATCCGGATCTCGGCGACGAACTGGTCGGACATCGCGCGCGCTCTCCTACTGGTGAGGGAAGATGCCGAACAGCGAGATGATGAAGCTGATGCAGAGATACGGCTGCAGGTTCTCGTGGGGCTGGCTCCCCCCGACGGGCGTGATCGAGGACGGGGCCAGCGCCACCTGCCCGGTGTCCGAGATGTAGGGCTGGACGGTGATCGTCTGGCCCAGCACCGCGCCCTGGGGCTGGGGCGACTGCGCGCTCGTCCCCGACGCCACCAGCGCGTGGTTGTGGACCGGGATCTGGCTCGCGCTGAGCGTGACCGACTCCACGCCGTCCTTCTCGCCCAGCTGGTAGGTGGTGCCGTCCGGACCCGTGCCCATGTGCATCGGCAGCCGTCCCTGCAGGTCGGGCAGGTTGAAGGTCTCCTGCCCGTCGCCGCCGTAGGTGGTGCCGATCAGGTTGAAGAGCGTCTCGTTCTCGGAGATCGGCAGCGTCTGGCCGTTGCAGAACGCCCAGCCCGCGGGCGCGAAGCTGCCGCCGAACATCCGGATCTCGCCGACGTAGGGTTGGCCCATCGAGTGCTCCTAGTTCTGGCTCGGGAAGATGCCGACGAGCGCGATGCAGAAGTTCAGCACGGAGAACGGCTGGCGGTTCTCGTGCGCCTGGTTGCCGCCGACGTTGCTCACGCTCGAGGGCTGGAGGGTCGTCAGGTTGGTGGGCGTGATGTAGGCGTTGGAGCTGACCGAGCCGAGCAGGTTGCCGGACGCCGCGGCCAGCGTGGCGGCCGCGTTCGTCCCCTGCAGGAAGTGCACGTGCTGCGGCATCTGCTGGATGTTGACGGTCACGGACGACGTGCCCGCCTGCTGGCCCAGCGTGAAGCCGCTGCCCATGTGGACGGGCACGCGGCCGCGCAGGTTGGGCAGCTGGAAGGTCGTCTGGCCGTTCCCGCCGTAGGTCGTGCCGAGCAGCGCGAACAGCGCCTGGTTCTGGTTGATCGGCAGCGTCTGCCCGTTGCAGAGCGCCCAGCCCTGCGGCGCGAAGTTGAACGACATGATGCGGATCTCCGAGAGGAACGGCGTGCCCATCGCTCTCCCTTCCCTTCCTAGCGTGCCCGGATCAGAAGCACGGAGCGGTCCCCGTCGTGAAGCCGGTGAGCGCCGTGCAGGCGGCCGCCGCGTTCGTGTTGTTCGCGTTCAGGTAGTTGTTCGCATCGGTGGCCGTGGTCCCGCCGATGTTCCGCAGCCGCAGCGGAGCCGCTCCGCCTGCCGGCGCCTGGCGCAGGCGGATGTTGCGTGCGCCCAGCCCCACCCCGAGGTCCCAGCTGCCGCCGATGGTGTTGGTCTGGACGTCCATGCACATCGTCCCGTTGTCGGTCGCGTCGGTGTTCGACTGGCCGAAGATCGCCTGGCCGACGTGGTTCGCCTGGTCGAACGGATCCTGGATGGCGTTGCCCGTGACCACGACGCCCATCACGTCGTCCAGCTGCAGGAGCGCTTCCAGGCCGCGCTGGTTCACGTTGCGGATGGTGTTGTTCGAGACCGTCATGCGCTGGTTGCCGGACAGGCCCTCGTTCGTGATCGACAGGCCGTTGCAGCCGTTGCAGTTGGTGCCGGACTGGGCGGTGGCGTTGCCGACCTGGTTGGCGATGAAGTTGCCGACGTAGAGGCCGGTCGCGGGGTTCGCCTTACGGAACGTGAACGGCGTGGCGCCGGAGGTGACGGTGGCCGTCACCGTGTGCGCGTTGTTCCCGAGGGTCGCGGTGTAGGCGCCGCCGTCCGAGACCAGCTGCGCCGCCAGCGAGTTGTTCGTGAACACGTTCCCGTTCGCCGCGGTGGCGACGTCGCCCAGGGTGTAGGTCGCGGTCGTGCCCACGCCCTGCGCGAAGAAGCCGGAGCCGAAGTTGTTGAGGAAGTCCGAGTCCTGGACGGTGACGTTCATGGCGGCACCGTTGTGCCCGGCGACCAGGAAGCCCTGCGCTGCGGTCGAGACGTAGGTGCCGCGGTTGAAGGTCACCCGCGTGATGCTGAGGCTGGTCAGCCCGTTGGCGGCGCCGCTGTTCTGCAGCTCCAGCTGGCGGTGGAAGTTGCCGCTGAAGGTCGCGTCGGTCATGGTGCAGGTGCCCTTCAGGTTCACGAGCTGCACTCCGTCCTCGTTCACCTCGTCGCCGACGTTCTGCACGGTGCTGTTCGTGAGGACCAGGTTCGTGACGTTGTTGCCGTTCAGGCCCATCTGGGTGCCGCCGGAGAGGGCCAGCCGGTCGAGGGTCACGCCGGTCACGCCCTGCAGGTCGATGCCGGCGCCGCAGTTCGTGTTGGTGCCGTTCAGCGCGTCGCCGCAAGTGGCGGCCGCGTCCTGGTTCGTGCCGTTGTTCGTGAAGTTCATCCAGCTGAGGCCGATGCCCGTCGCGTTCGTGAAGCGCGCGCCGCGCTGGCTCGTGCCCTGGATGGTG
>DATEOS010000398.1:0-2017 GCA_035273815.1 Candidatus Limnocylindria bacterium | reverse complement strand
TCGAGGGCCTCGCGCAGGGCGTCGCCGACCAGGTTGACCGAGAGTACCGTCAGCACGATGACGAGGCCGGGAAAGATGCTCGTCCATGGCGCCGTGGCGAAGACCGCGCGGCTGTCCAGTACCATGCCGCCGAGGGACGGCGTCGGCGGACGGATGCCGAGTCCCAGGTAGGTCAGCCCCGCCTCGAGCAGGATCACGTCCCCCACTCCCAGCGTGCCAGCCACGAGGATCGGCGCCGCCACGTTCGGCAGGAAATGATGCAGCGCGATCCGCAGCCGGCCGGCGCCCAGGGCCTCCGCGGCGCGCACGAAGTCCTCGTGGCGCAACCGGACCGTCTCGGCTCGCACGAGCCGGCTCGTACCATACCATCCGGTCAGGGCCAGCAGCAGGACCAGCGCCGGCAGCGGTACACGATCCCAGACCGCCAGGACCAGGAGCAGGATGAACAGGCGGGGAATGGCAAGCAGCGCGTCCACTGTTCGCATGAGCAGGGCGTCCACGACGCCGGGACGCGCACCCGCCACGAGGCCCACCGCCGCGCCAAAGACCACCGCCAGGATCGCCGCCGTGAGCCCGATGACCAGCGACAGGCGCAGTCCATTCACCACCCGCGACAGCACGTCGCGGCTCAGCTGGTCGGTACCGAGCAGGTGGCCGGCGCCGGGCGGCAGCAGCGACTGGGTGAGGAGGTCGCCCTGCATCGTGGGATCCGGCAGCATGAAGGGCCCGATCAACGCGAGCAGCGCCAGCGACGCGAGTGCCAGGAGACCAGCCCGTCCCGAGGGGCGCTTCCACACCGCATCGAACAGCGTCCGCGCGCGATCGCTCACCCGGTGCGCACTCGCGGATCGAGCAGCGCATGCAAGACGTCGCTCAGGAAGCTTCCCGTTACGACGGCTGCCGTGGCCAGTACCGCCGATCCCATCAGCAGCGGATAATCGCGCGCGGCCGCGGCACCAGCGGTGAGGCTTCCAATCCCCTGCCACGCGAAGACCTGCTCCACGAACACCGCGCCCACGACCAGGATCGGCAGCCAGAGACCGAAGAGGGTGAGCACCGAGGGAAGGGCTGAACGCCAGGCATGTCCCCACACGACCCGCCGCCGTGTGAGGCCGCGCGCGCTTGCCGCCGCGACGTACGGTTGGCGCAAGGCGTCCATCATGGCGGCGCGCTGGTAGCGCATGCTCGATGCGATGCTTACCGCCGCGAGGGTGAAGGCGGGAAGCAGCAGGTGCCGCAGCCGATCCGTGACGATGGTGAGGATGCCCGCGCCCTCCAGCCCGGGGTCCTGCGCGCCCGCGGCGGGCAGCCAGTGCCATCGCACCGCGAATGCCATGACCAGCATGAGCCCCAGCCAGAACGACGGCATGGCGTAGCCCGCGAGCGAGAGGGTGGTGAGCAGGCGGTCGAGCGGTCGTCCGCGATGCAATGCCTGTTGCACCCCGAGCCAGAGGCCGAGCGTGAAGTTGATGAGGAGGACGACCGCGCCCAGCAGGATCGTCCTCGGAAGACGCTCGAGTACGAGCTGCCGAACCGGGCGGCCGTACTGGATCGAGGTGCCGAAGTCGCCTCGAAGCGCGCCGGTCATGAAGGCGACGAACTGGGTACCGAGCGGCTGGTCGAGCTGATACCGGCGCCTCAAGTCCTGCACCTGGGCACTCGTGAGGGGACGGTCCTCGCTCAGGATCGCCAGGGGATCGCCCGGCAGGCTGCGAACCAGGAAGAAGAGCAGCGTCAGCGCGATGAGGGCGGTGACGACCGCCTGCAGCGCGCGGCGCGCGAGCCACGTCACGTCAGCGGCCTGCGCTCGGCAGCGTCCAGGTCCACACCCGCTGCCAGGGTGACTCGACCTGGAAGGTCACGTTGCCGTAGGCCTTCGGCATGGCGTAGACCTTGTCGGGCGCAAAGAGGAACACGGCCGGGAAGTCCAGCGCCACGGTACGGAGCCATCCCCGGATGGCGGGGGCGGGGTCGCGCTGGGCCAGGTGCGCGGCGCGGAGCAGTGAGTCGGCGGTGC
>DATEOS010000397.1:0-4197 GCA_035273815.1 Candidatus Limnocylindria bacterium | reverse complement strand
GGCGCCCCTCGACGAGGCCCCCGCCGCGATGACCGCCTTCATGCAGGCGTGGCGCACGTCGAACTGGGCGGTGATGTACCGCATGTTGAGCGCCGAGGACCAGGCTCGCATGCGGGAGGCGGACTTCCGCACGCTGCTCGTCGACTTCCGGCGGCTGGCCGGCGTGGTCGACATGAGCTGGACCCTGGGTGATCCGGAGCGCGTCGTCCTGCCGCCTGCCCCACGACCGCCGGATCTGCCGCCGCCGACGCCATCGCCGATCCCCACGGCGGATCCATCCGCCGATCCGTCCCCGAGCGGCACGCCGGTTCCCACGCCCCTCGGCACGCCCGCGCCGCCGGACACCCCGCTCGACGGCCCGCGGCTCGGCCTGCAGGCCGAGCTGGCCCTGGACGTCAGCACCGAGCTCTTCGGCGACGTCGAGCTGGATCGCGACCTTACCCTCGTCGCCTCGCAGGACGGCTGGAAGGTCCGCTGGGAGCCCGAGATGCTGTTTCCGGAGCTCGGCGACCGTGGGCGATTCCGGCTACGCCGAGAGGCGCCGGTACGGGGCAGCATCGTCGCCCAGGACGGGACGGTGTTCGCCCGCACCCGCGACGACGGCGCCAGGGTCTATCCGCAGGAGTGGCTGGCCGGCCAGACCATCGGCTATGCCACCCCGGCAACGCCCGACGAGGTGCGTGAGGGCGAGCGCGTGGGCCTGCGGCGCGGAGACCTGGTTGGCCGCAGCGGACTCGAGCAGGGCGCGGATGCCCTGCTGGCCGGCTCGCCCGGGTTCGTGCTGCAGGCGGTCCCCGCCGTAGGCGACCCGGTGGCGTTGCTGCGCCGAGACATGGTCCCCGGGGCCACTGTCACCATTACCATCCGCCCCGGCATCCAGGCCACCGCCGATGCCGTCATCGCCGGCTACAGCGAGGCCGGCACAGCGGTCATCGACCCGCGCAGCGGCGACGTGTGGGCCTTGTCATCGGCTCCGCTCTTCAATCCGAATGCCATGACCATCGGCACCACCCTCTCGGGCACGCCGCTGGCGGCTCCCTCGGACGCCGCGCGGCTGAACCACGCCACGCTGGCTGCCTATCCGGCCGGCTCGTCGTTCAAGGTCTTCACGCTGGCCGCCGCCCTGAAGACCGGCGTCGCGTCGCCGGCGACCCGGATGACCTGCAGCGGGACGTGGACGTACTCGGGCTTCACCTTCCAGAACTACCTGAAGCACACGCTGCCCGGGTTCGTCGACCTGCTCCAGGCGATGGCCTTCAGCTGCAACACGACCTACATGCCGCTGTCGATCAACGTCTACCAGCAGAACCAGCGTGCCCTCACCGACCTGGTGCGCGAGTTCGGCTTCGGCCAATCGACCGGGATCAAGTACCTGGCCGATGAGCCGGGCATCCTGCCCGACCAGGAGTACTTCCAGACGGCCAAGCGCTGGGACGGCAAGATCCACCCGTACGGGCCGTTCGACCAGATCCAGCTGGCGATCGGTCAGGGGAGCTACCTGGGCACGCCGTTGCAGCTCGCCAATGCCTACGCCGCCATCGGCAACGGCGGGAAGCTGTTCACGCCACGGATCGTCGTTTCCGCGCGCCTGCCCGACGGCACCGTGGTCGAGCGCAACAAGAAGCAGCTCCGCCAGCGCATCAGCGTCAAGCGCGGCGACCTGGACTACGTGGTCCAGTCGATGCGCGCGGTGGTGACCTACCCCTACGGCACCGCTTTCCCCGCCTTCGCCGGCTACGGCATCCCGGTGGCCGGCAAGAGCGGCACGGCCGAAACCGGCGGACCGGATCCCGACGCCTGGTTCCCGGCGATCGCACCAGCCACCGATCCGCGCATCTCGGTCGCCACCGTCCTCGTCCGGGTGCCGCTGGCCACCGGCGGCTCCGACGCCGCCCCCCTGGTCCGGCAGGTGATGTCCACCTACTTCGCTGGGGGGTAAGTCGTGGAGCGTTGGATGACCGCGCCACAGCTCCCAATCGCTTTGACGCTCAGAGCGCAGGTCAGGTAGCATCGATCAGCCGCTGCTTCGCTCTGATCGGATTTCGTGTGGAACCCGCTGTGGCACCTCGCCCGTGATCAGTGAGACCGCAATCCCGCTGAGGTTCCAGACCGCCGAAGTCGGCGTCGACTGGCTCCAATGCAACATCGAGTGCCAGGAAGGCTGCCCGGTCAACACCAATTGCCGGGGCTACCTGATGCTGGCCGCCGAGGGACGCTTCGAAGAAGGCTATATCCTGGCCCGCGATCCGAACCCGGTGGCCGCGATCTGCGGCTACGTCTGCTCCGCGCCGTGCGAGAAGGCCTGCCGCCGCGCCGACATCGACAAGCCCCTGGCCATCCGCGCCATGAAGCGCTTCCTGGTCGACTGGCATTACGGCAACAACATGCCCGACTCGATCGTGGTCGGCCCCGCCACCGGCAAGAGCGCGGCGGTCATCGGCGCCGGGCCGGCTGGCCTCTCCGTCGCCAAGGAGCTGGCCGCTTATGGCCACGAGGTCCACGTCTACGAGGCACTGCCCAGCGGCGGCGGCACCACCCTGATCGGCGTGCCCGCTTTCCGGCTGCCGCGTGACGTGATCGAGCTGGACGTGAACTGGGTCGCCAAGCATGGCGTCGAGTTCCACTACAACGTCGAGATCGGGCGTGACGTCACCCTCGACCAGCTGAAGGAGCGCCACGACGCCGTGGTGGTGGCGACCGGCTGCATGTACCCGGTGGCCATGAACGTGCCCGGCGAGGAGATCGATGGGGTCATCTACGGCGTCGATTTCCTGAAGCGCGCCAACCTGGGCCAGGAGCAGTGGGTCGGCGAGCACGTGGTGGTGGTGGGCGGCGGCTACACCGCCATGGACTCCTCCCGCACCGCCCTGCGGCTGGGCGCCAAGACCAGCACCATCGTCTACCGCCGTGGCCCGGACGAGATGGTGGTCGACGAGGAGGAGCAGCACGAGACCCGCTTCGAGGGCGTGCAGTTCGAGTTCTTCGCGTCGCCGGTCGAGGTTGTGGCCGACGAGGGCGGCAAGGTCAACGGCATGGTCTTCCAGCGCGTTCGCCTGGGAGCGCCCGACGCCAGCGGCCGTCGCTCCCCGGAACCGATCCCCGGCAGCGAATTCACCATCCCGTGCGACATGGTCATCCCGTGCACCAGCCAGGCGTCGGACAACAACGTCCTGGGCGAGTACGGCTCCAAGCTGAACCGACACCTGGGCGTGACCGATACCCGCACCCCGGTCGCGGGCGGCTCCATCTCCAGCTGGCGCACGCCGCCGCTGAACGGCACCACGCCGACCCGCGCCGACGGCAGCAAGTACAACCAGCTGCAGTTCGAGCTGAACCGCGGCTACGTGATCATCAACCAGGACACCTTCGAGACCAATGTGGACGGGGTCTTCGCCTGCGGCGACTTCGTGACCGGCCCGGCCACCATCATCGAGGCCGCCGGACGTGGCAGGCGCACGGCACGCGCCGTCGATCGCTGGCTGCTCGGGGTCCGGGGCGAGGAGCTGGAGGAGCTGCCGGTCATCAACCGTGCGGTCATCACCCAGGCCCTCGAGCACGACATGCCGGACAAGTACGAGGCGACCGCGCGGCAGCACATCCCCATGGCGCCGCCAGAGATGCGCCGCGACTTCGTCAGCCTGGTCGAGGTCGGCTACGACACGCGCAGCGCCATCACCGAGGGCGAGCGCTGCCTGCAGTGCAACCACAACATCAACATCGACGGGCCGCGCTGTATTCTGTGCGGGCTCTGCGCCGACGTGTGCCCCGAAGGCGTGATCTACATGGTTGACAAGTCGACCGTGGGCGGCGACGACCCGGAGATCGATCTCTTCCAGTCGTGGCCGCGCGGGATCGCCATGGTCATCGACGAGGAACGCTGCATCCGGTGCAACCTCTGCGTGGAGCGCTGTCCGACCAACTGCATCACCATGGATCGGCTCGAGCTCGAGCGGTTCACGCCTGACGGGAAGGTGCTCTTGGAGAGCTACAAGGACAACGTCCTGGGCCAGATCGGCCAGCAGGCCGGGCCTACGGTGGTGCGATGAGCTTCCTGATCCGCACCGTCAAGGAGTCGGCCCTGTGGCGGAGCATCTTCCGCCAGCCCTACCCCACCACCAGCCGCACGCGCGCGCTGGCGGTGATGAACAACGTCTTCCTGCACCTCCACCCGGTGCGGGTCCGGCGCCACGCGGTGCG
>DATEOS010000396.1:0-2927 GCA_035273815.1 Candidatus Limnocylindria bacterium | reverse complement strand
CGGTCGCCGACGGTTCCTGGCCGAGGAGGACCGCGCGCTCACCCGGCTGGCGCCGGACGTGGCGGCGGCCCGGCAGCGAGCGGCTGAGCTGGTCGATCGGGGTCACCGCGCGTTGACAGTCCGAGCCGGTGGCGCACGGGCGTCACTGACCGCTCAAGCCGATGCGCTGCGCGCGCTGTCGCCGGCGGCCACCCTGCAGCGCGGCTATGCAGTGGCCCGGCTGGCTGACGGCACCGTGGTGCGCGACCCGTCCCAGGCAGCCGTGGGTGGCGCCCTGAGCGTGACCGTTGCGCGTGGCACGCTGGCAACGCGCGTCGAAGGCGCCAGCGAGGAGGCCCAACCATGACCGATGCGACGCCGGCCGACGATCTCGTCGCCAGGCCCTTCGACGAGCTGATCGCCGAGCTGCAGCGGATCGTGCAGGCCCTCGAGGCGGGCAACCTGCCGCTGGAGGAGTCGATCGAGCTCTACCGCCGGGGCCTCGAGCTGCATGCCGCCTGCGAGGCACGGCTTCGCGATGCTGAGCTGACCATCTCGCAACTCGGCCGTGGCCTGACCGAGGAGCCGGTCGCCGACGACGCGGAGGGCTGAGGGTGGCTGTCACGGTCGCCGTTCGGGCGCCCCGCGACCGCGACGTCGACGCCATGGCCGACCAGGCGGGGCAGCTCGGTTATCCGGTGCAGCCTGATGAGCTGCGGCGCCGGCTGGCGGCCGTCACGGCCAAGGACGATGCGGCTGTCCTGGTGGCGACCGATCCGCAGGACCGCGCCATCGGCTGGCTGCACGTCGAGCTCAAGCGAACGCTGGTTGCGCCCCTGACGGCGCAGATCATTGCCCTCATCGTCGATGAGCGCGTGCGCGGCGGAGGCGTCGGCAGGGAGCTGGTGGCGGCGGCCGACGCCTGGGCGCTGGCGTGCGGCTGCCAGCGCCTGATGGTGGCGACCCGGGTCACCCGTGAGCGGGCGCATCGGTTCTATCTGCGCGAGGGCTTCAGCCTGGACAAGACCTCCCACATCTTCGAGAGGCCGCTGGCCAGGTGATGGGGTGGCGACCTCGAGCCGCCACCCCATGCATGCGATCAGGGTCAGCCCCGAGGCTGTGGCGCCGTCACTTCCTTAGCTTGACGGTCGCTTCCTCGAAGGCTTCTCCGCAGAAGATCGGGTTGCAAGCCAGGGCGAAGGTAAGGGTCGCCGCCTGGCCGCCTCTGAAGAGGCCGTTGTCGGCGAAGACCTCGACGCTCCACGCATGGGTGTCCCCATCGCACGCGAAGTCGATCGAACCAAACCCGTTGATCACGGCGCGTCCGACCCGCTGCTGCAGCTGGACGTCGATGAACGCAAAATCGACGTTCGTTCCAGTGCACGTGACGGTTCCGCTCACGATGGCGGACCCGCTCTTGGTGAAGTGGCCGACCGGATCAACGGTCAGCGCGATCTCCGGCGGCGGCGGAGCAATATCGACCGAGATCTCCAGCGTCCCGCCGTTTCCGCCACCGTCACCCTGGTCGTCGAAGGCCAGGATGTGATAGGTCTCACCCGCAAGCGCGTCGAATACGACGCTATCCGGGCCGCAGTTGACCAGTTCGAAGCTGCCGGGGTCGCCCGTCACGACGATGACGCCGGCGAGATATGACGACGCAGACACGTCCACCAGCAGGAAGGAATCTTCGGTCGCCGCAAAGTCGTACCAGACGCTGGCGTCGGTAGCGGGTGCTCCGCAGTCGGCATTCGCCTCGGCGTCATCCGCATCGGTGGTTGCCTCCGTCGTGTCGACCGAGTCCGTGAACGGCAAGGCGCCGATCGTGGTTCGACCGCCGAAGGTGTCGTTGCTGGGAGCCGCGGCCAGGGCTGGCGATATCAGCGCCAGGTTCAGTGCCACGGCAATGCCAACAAGGATTGCGATTCGCTTCATGACTGCCCTCCGAGATAGCACGCACGTCGAAAGGATCGACAGTCGCGCGGAATCACCCCCTTTCACGGAGGCAGACGGCCCGCGAAGCGTCGCGGTCCCGCTGGCGGCGTGGGCACGCAACCAACCAGCCCTCATCACGGCGCCTGGCTGACCATCGTCGCTCCTGGCCGGTCAAGGGCACTGGTCAGGTCAGGCTAGCACCCAGCCTCGTTCCTGAAAATGGGTCAGCTGGCGCAACGGAGCGCACGTGGGGCTCGTCCTGAGCATCTGCCTATACTTTCGCGCTGCCAAGACCAGGGAGGCCGAGTGGCAATTCTCGACACGATCAGCGATCCCGCTCAGCTACGCGGGATGTCGGCGAGCCAGATGGCGGAGCTCGCGGATGAGCTGCGGACCAAGATGATCCGGACGGTCAGCCAGACCGGCGGCCACCTGGCCAGCTCGCTCGGCACGGTGGAGCTGACACTGGCACTGCATCGCGTCATGGACTCGCCGCGCGACCGGATCGTGTGGGACACCGGCCACCAGGCCTATGCGCACAAGCTGCTCACCGGTCGCGCCGAGCGCTTTGACAGCCTGCGGCAGCTGGACGGCGTCGGCGGCTTCCCCCGCCGGACGGAGAGCGAGCACGACGTCTTCGACGGCGGACATGCCGGGACCGGCGTGAGCATCGGCATCGGCCTGGCGGCTGCCCGCGACCTGAAGCCGCCCAGCGAGCCCGCTCGGCGGCAGCGGATCGCGGTGGTGGTCGGCGACGCGGCTCTCCAGACGGGCCTCACGCTTGAGGCGCTGAATCACCTGGGTCATGCCCGCCACCGCCTGCTGATCGTGCTCAACGACAACGAGATGAGCATCAGCCCCTCGGTCGGCGGGCTGTCAACCCGGCTCAACAAGCTGCGCCTGACGCGTGCCTATCAGGAAACCAAGTCGGCCACGCAGCGCACGCTGCCGCACATCCCGCTCATCGGGCGGCCGCTGTATGACCTGCTCGCCTGGGGCAAGGAAGGCTTCAAGCG
>DATEOS010000395.1:0-15518 GCA_035273815.1 Candidatus Limnocylindria bacterium | reverse complement strand
GCATAGGCCGCGGCGGTCAGCAGGTTGACGTACGACAGCATCTGGGCGACGGCCCAGCCGATGCCCGGCAGCAGCCACCCGCGCGGGTTGAAGGCCAGCACATAGAGGCCGGCGACGACGCCGCGCAACGGCCCGCTGTAGCTGAAGTTCGCCAGCGGATCCGGCTTGCCCGGGAGCGGTGGCGCAGGCGGGAAGAGGCGTCCGAGCAGGCCGGCCGGTCCCGACGGGCGGGCGCCGGTCTCGGCGCTTGGCTCGACCGCCTCCGCGTCGTCGACCCCCTCGCCGCGTTCCAGCTGGCGTGCGCGACGGCGTGCCTCTGCCCGGCTGATGGGCGGGCGGCGAGTTTCATTCGACATTGGGCGGGGATTGTACGCGACGCGGCCCCGCCACCTGCCCTGCCCGATAAGCGGTCGCAAAGCGCGTGATAAGCGGTCAATCCGATCGTTCGGGTGCCTTTCCCCACGCCTGCCGCCTTCCGTCGGAGGTGTCCAGGTGTCCCGTTCCCGCCCGGTGCTCGCTGTGCTGGCCAGCATCACGCTCCTGCTGGCGTTGCTGTCGACGACCGTCGCCGTGAACGACGAGATCGCCGGGCCGGTCCATCTGGCCGCCGGCGCGGGTGCGCTGGCCACCGAGCCGATCGACCACCTGCTGGTGAGCGAGGTGATGACCGGCGGAGCCAGCGCCTCGGACGAGCTGATCGAGCTGTACAACCCATCCACGGCCGCGCTGCCGCTGGAAGGCTTGGAGGTGATCTACGTCACGTCGACGGGTGGCACCATCACGCGCAAGGCATCATGGGCGGCAGGCGCCGCGTCGCTGCCGTCCGGGGCGCACCTGCTGATCGCGAACGGCGCCGGCGCCCTCGCCGGCATCGCCGACGTGACCTACACGAACGGCCTGGCCGCGCCGGGCGGCAGCGTGGCGATTCGGATCCTGGGCGCCGGCACCGCCATCGATGCGGTCGGCTGGGGCACGGCGGCCAGCACCTGGATGGAGGGCGGCGCGACCCAGGCACCGGCGGCAGGCCACTCGATCGAACGGCTTCCCGGCGCGATCGGCGGCTCGGGCCAGGACACGAATGAGAACAGCGCCGACTTCGTCGAGCGGACGGATCCGGATCCCCA
Organism: Candidatus Limnocylindria bacterium; assembly: GCA_035273815.1. Taxonomy (GTDB): domain Bacteria; phylum Chloroflexota; class Limnocylindria; order QHBO01; family QHBO01; genus DASSCW01. The sequence continues at coordinate 14,394 of DATEOS010000395.1, read as the reverse complement.
GAACACGGCGTCCGCGCCGATCACGGTGCCGACGCCCTCGGCCAGCCCCACCGCCGCTCAGACACCCGCCATGACCGCGACGCCCACGCCGGCTCCGAGCGCCACGGTCGCCCCGACCCTCACGCCAACCGAGTCCAGCAGTCCGACGCCAACCACGACGCCAACGGCCACGCCGCCTGCGACGCCGAGCGCCACTCCGCTCACGCCGCCTCCCTCTCCGGCGGCCACGACCGCGCCGATTGCCATTGCCGATGCCCGCGGCCTGCCGGACGGCGCATTGGTCCTGGTGGAGGGGGTGAGCCTCACCGATAGCGCCTTCCACGATGGCGGCGGCTACCTGGCCGATGCGACGGGTGGCATCGCCGTCCTGCTCAGCGACGGATCGTTCCCGCGCGGCGTGGTCCTGCGCGTGCAGGGGCAGCTCGACCAGCGCTTCAGCCAGCGGACCATCCGGGCGGTAGGCAGGGACGTGACCATCATCGGTCCCGGATCGGAGCCATCCGTCATCACCGCAGCAACTGGCAGCATCGGTGAGGTGCACGAAGGCGAGATGGTCGAGCTGGACGGCCTCATCGTCAGCGCCCAGACGGTGCTGACCAGCGGCATCGCCATCGACCTGGACGATGGCAGCGGGCCGGTTCGAGTCATGGTCGGGACGGCCACCGGCATCGTGGTCACCGGCTGGCTGCGGGAGGTGCGACTGCATGTGCGCGGCGTGGTCGGACAGCGTGACTCGAGTGGATCGGGAACGGCAGGCTACCGGGTCCAGCCTCGCGACGCCGCCGACATCCTGGCGCTCGTGCCGCCGGCCACCCCGAGCCCGTCCCCGTCGACGAATCCCTCTGCGACACCGGCGCCATCAGCCGATCCGTCGGTGCTCAGCATCGCGGCGGCGCGCGCGGCGGGGGTCAACACGCGCCTGACAGTGCGCGGCGTGGTGACCTTGCCCTCCGGCCTGGCGGAGCCGGGCGAAGCGGCAATCCAGGATTCGTCGGGCGCCATCCTGCTGCGCCTTGGAGACGAGGCCGGCAGCCTGGGGCTCGGCGAGCTGGTCGAGGTGGCCGGAACTCGTTCGACCAGCGCGGGGATGGAGACCATCCGCGTGAGCCTGGCGGCACGCAAGCTCGGCAACCGGGCGCTGCCCGACCCAGTCCGTCGCTCCACGGGTACCCTCGGCGAGGCGCAGGAAGCGATGCTGGTCGTGGCCCGCGGTGAGGTGACGCTGACACCCCGCCGCACGAGCGCCGAGAACGTGTACTTCGACATCGACGACGGATCCGGGTCGCTCCGGATCTTCGTCAGCCCACGGGCGGGCATCCAAACCGACGCGATCCTGCTCGGATCGGTCGTGGAGGTGAGTGGCGTGCTGGGCCAGGAGACGATCGGCAAGCTGCCGGACCGCGGATATCGGCTCTGGCCGCGCCGACCCTCGGACGTGAGGATCGTGGCTGGCGCCCCGGGCGCCGTCGCCGGCGGCAGCACCGGCAGCGATGGCGTTGGAGAACCCACCGGGTCGGGTGCCGAGTCGGGGGGCGTGGCCGGTGGCCAGCCCGGCACGGCTGCCTCGTCCGCGAGGCCGGCGAAGCAGCAGGGCGTGCCGCGCCTTGAGGCGCCCGCCCCGACAGCGGCCATCCCTCCGGCGATCCCGCACGCCACGGAGCCGCCGATCGCGCAAGCCGCAACGGACCCCGAGCCGACGCCGGAGCCGGCATCTGCGGGATTGCTGGTGCTGGCGGCCCTGTTGCTGAGCGTGGGCGGCGCGGCGGTCGGACCGCCCGGCCTGGCTGGGCGCCTGCTGGTGTGCCTCCGCGAGCGCCTTGACGGCAAGCACCAGGCCGACGGGCGTGAGGAGCCTGCTCCCGCAGCCGGTATCGCTGCTGCCCCGCGCCTGGTGCCGCTGACCGTGGTCGAGGATGCGCACGAGCGTGGCGGGCGTATACTCCCGCCGACCTGAGCGCTGAGCACGCGCCACGCTCAATCCACGCTTGCATCGAGGACCCGCCGCCACGTGACGGACGTCTCCCAGGCAGATCGACCGATGACTGGCAGCCGCCAGTACCACATCGCGCTCGAGCGTGGAGAGCTGGCGGAGTACATCGTCCTCGTCGGCGATCCGGGACGAGTGGCCAAGGTGGCCGCCCACTTCGACGCTGTCGAGCTCGAGCGCAGCAATCGGGAGATCACCACCGCGACGGGGACCTATCAGGGCATGCGCCTCTCGGTGATGTCCACCGGGATGGGCACCGACAACGTGGAGATCGTGCTGGCCGAGGTGATGGAGATCACCGACCAGCCGTCGTTCATCCGTATCGGCTCATCCGGCGCGCTGCAGCCTGAGATCGAGCTGGGGGACCTGATCGTGTCGATCGGGGCGGTGCGGTTGGAGAACACGACGGACTTCTACGTGCATCCGGGGTACCCCGCCATCGCCCATCGCGAGGTGGTGGCGGCCCTCGAAGCGGCCTGCCTGGAGCGGGGCTATCGGCACCACCTGGGGCTGACCGCCACCGCGAGCGGGTTTTACGCTCCGCAGGGAAGGCAGATGCGCACGCTCCCAGTTCGCTATCCTCAGCTCGCGGAGGAGCTGCGGCGCCAGCGCGTCGCGAACCTCGAGATGGAATCGTCGGCCCTGTTCGTGCTGACGAGCCTCGCGGGGCTCCGCGCGGGAACGGTCTGTGCGGCGTACGCACAGCGGATCGAGGGAACGTTCCTGGAAGGTGCGGCAAAGGAGGCCGCGGAGGCACGTTGCATCGATGCCGGGCTCACCGGTATCCACCGGCTCTGGTCGAAGGACCAGGAGCAGGACGGAGATCCCCGACGGCGGTCGACGTGATCGGCGGGCGAGGCGGGGAGCAGTAACCGCAAACCGGCGCAATCAGCCGGAAGAAGGAGGCAACCGACCGATGGCGACCAATGCCTACTGCGTCAAGTGCAAGGCCAAGCGCGACATGCAGAACGAGCAGAAGATCACGATGAAGAACGGCAAGCCTGCCACCGAGGGCAAGTGCCCGGTGTGCGGCACCAAGATGTTCCGCATCGGCGCCTGAGACCGCTTCTGCAACCTTTCGCGCGTCGCATGTGACAGCGCGTTCCGGCCGCCCGGCCGCGCTTCGTCGGACCAGCCTCCGATGGAGCGGCCGGGCGGCTTGGCGTCCAGGCCGCGATACAATGGCGTCCTGGTGGAAGAGGCAGCCGGCCAGCCGATCCTGGCGATCGACCTAGGCGGCACTCAGATTCGCGCCGCCTGCGTGAGCCCCGACCTGCATCTCGCCTCCCGCCGGGCAACGGACACCAACGATCAGGAGGGCGTCGACGCCGTCGTGGAGCGACTCTGTGCGCTCGCTGCCGAGGTCCTGGCCGATGCACGTGCCGCCGGCCTGCCGGATCCTGCCGGCATCGGCATCTCCTCGCCCGGCCCGCTGGATCCCTGGCGCGGCGTCGTGCTGGCGCCACCGAACCTGGCCGGCTGGCGGGACGTGCCGCTGGCCGAGCGCGTCGAGGCCGCCCTGCGCCTGCCGGCCTTCCTGGAGCGCGACACGAACGTGGCGGTCATGGCCGAGTGGCGCCACGGTGCCGCACGCGAGGCTCGCAACGTCATCTACGTCACCGTCTCGACCGGAATCGGCGGCGGCATCGTGGTCGACGGCCGGCCGCTGATCGGCCCGGATGGCACGGCCGGCGAGGTGGGCCACGTGACGGTCGAGCTCGACGGACCGCTCTGCGGCGACGGCTCGCCGGGTCACGCTGAGGCGATCGGTTCGGGCACGGCCATCGCGCGTGAGGGTCGCGCCCTGCTTGAGGCGGGACGCTCCCCCAAGCTGGCGGCCGTGTTCGCCGCCTCAGCTGCGACCGAGCTCGGCGCAGAGCACGTGGCCGAAGCCGCCGACGAGGGTGACGCCGCCTGCCAGGCCGTGCTGGACCGGGCATGGGTCGCCATCGGCGCGCTGTGTGCCAGCCTGGTCAACCTCCTGAATCCGGAAGTGATCGTGATCGGCGGCAGCATCGCCGCCCATCGGCCGGAGCTGTTTGACCTGGTCCCCCTTGAGATCGAGCGCCGGGCCTTCGCCGCCCCGGCACGCCGCGTGCGGGTCGTCCCCGCCGAGCACGGCGACGACGTCTCGCTGATCGGCCTGCTGCCGATCGTCAATGAACGCCTCCACGACCCCGCCTTCCGGCGTGGGCGATCTCCCGTGGCGAATGCATGAGGAGCCATCTGTGACCCGAATCGGCATCAACGGCTTCGGCCGCATCGGCCGCCAGACGCTGAAGGCCATCATCGAGCGACATCCCGACGACCTCGAGGTGGTGGCCATCAACGACCTGGCACCGACCGCAACCAACGCCCATCTCTTCAAGTACGACTCGACCTACGGCCGCTTCCCCGGCGAGGTGACTGCCGGCGAGGACCAGATCACGATCGACGGCCGTGCCATCAAGGCGTTCAGCGAACGTGAGCCGGTCAAGCTGCCCTGGCGGCAGCTGGGCGTCGACATCGTGGTCGAGTCGACCGGCATCTTCACGGACGGCGAGAAGGCACACGCCCACCTGGACGCGGGCGCCTCCAAGGTGATCATCAGCGCGCCGGCCAAGAATGAGGACGTGACGGTCGTGCTGGGGGTGAACGAGGGCCGCTACGACCCCGAGCAGCACCACATCATCAGCAACGCATCGTGCACCACCAACGGCCTGGCGCTGCCGGCCAAGGTGATCTGGGACTGCTTCGGGATCGAGCACGGGCTGATGACGACCGTGCATTCGTACACCAACGACCAGAACGTGCTGGACGTCGTCCACAAGGACCTGCGGCGCGCACGCAGCGCGGGACAGAACATCATCCCGACCGGCACCGGCGCCGCCCGGGCGCTGGCCCTGGTCATCCCCGAGCTGAAGGGCCGCTTCGACGGCTTCTCCCTGCGCGTGCCCACGCCCACCGTCAGCGTGGTGGACTTCGTGGCGGTCACTTCCAAGCCGGTCACCGCCGAGAGCGCGAATGCCGCGCTCAGGGAAGCGGCCGATGGATCCATGAAAGGACTGCTCGGTTACACCGAGGAGAAGCTCGTCAGCATGGACTTCAAGGGCGACGAGCATTCGAGCATCGTGGATGCCGACTCGACCATGGTCGCCGGCGAGAACCTGCTCAAGGTCGTTGCCTGGTATGACAACGAGTGGGGCTACAGCTGCCGCGTCGCGGACCTGGCGAAATACGTGGCCGATCGGCTTTGAGGCCCTCGCCCGGCATGAACAAGAAGACGGTCCGGGATGTCGACGTCGCCGGCAAGCGCGTGTTCCTGCGCGCCGATCTCAACGTACCGCTCGACGACGGGCGGATCACCGATGACACCCGGATCCGTGCCAGCCTGCCCACCATCGTGTACCTGCTCGAGCATGGCGCCAGCGTGGTGCTGGCCAGTCACCTTGGAAGGCCAAAGGGCAAGGTCAACGACGCGCTGCGCCTGAAACCGGTGGCCGACCGCCTCTCGCAGCTGCTGGGCCGCCCGATGCGCATGACCGGCGACGCGCTGGGCCCCGGCGTGGTGACGGCCGTCGACAAGCTCCGGCCTGGGGACCTGCTGCTGCTCGAGAACCTGCGCTTCCATGCCGAGGAGGAGGCCAATGATCCGGACTTCGCGAGGTCCCTGGCCGAGATGGCCGACGTCTACGTCGACGATGCCTTCGGCTCGGCCCACCGGGCGCACGCATCGACCGAGGGCATCACCCACTATCTGCCGGCCGTGGCCGGCCTCCTGATGGAGCGCGAGGTCAGCTCGCTGTCACGCCTGCTGACCAAGCCGCCGAAGCCATTCCATACCGTCATCGGCGGCGCGAAGGTATCGGGCAAACTGGAGGTGCTCGAGTCGCTGCTGGCCCGCTGCCAGGCCGTCCTGGTCGGGGGCGGGATGGCCAACACCTTCCTGGCGTCGCGGGGGGCGGCGCTGGGCAAGAGCCTGGTGGAGCCCGACCAGCTGGAGAACGCGACGCGGATCATGGCCGAGGCGCGGCGCAAGCGCGTACGCCTCATGCTGCCGACCGACGTGGTGGTGGCGGCCCAGGTCCATCCCCGCTCGCAGCGCCAGGTGGTGCCGGTGGGGGAGGTGCCCAAGGACTGGTACGTGGTGGACATCGGTCCGCAGACGTTGGCGGCCTACACGGAGCATCTCTCGCGAGCCAAGACCATCTTCTGGAATGGACCGATGGGCATCTTCGAGATCGCCCCGTTCGCCGAAGCGACCAATGCCATGGCCCGCTTCCTGGCGGAGCGCAGCGCCAAGGGGGTCGTCACCATCGTCGGTGGCGGCGACTCCGTCGCGGCCGTGGAGCAGCTGGGCCTGGCGGATCGGATGAGCCACGTCAGCACCGGTGGCGGAGCGTCGCTGGAGTTCGTGGAGGGCAAGCAGCTGCCCGGTGTGGTGGCACTGCTCGATGCTGATCCCCCGCCCAAGGGCAAGCCCTCGTCGCGGGCGCTGGCCACGACGAAGCCCGCTGCCAAGGTCGCGGCCAAGGCGGCTTCAGGAAAGCGCCGATGACGACGCTGATCGAAGACGTCGTCGCGCGTGAGGTCCTGGACTCGCGCGGCAACCCGACGGTCGAGGTCGAGATCTTCCTGGACGGGGGCGCCACGGGCTCCGCGATCGTGCCGTCCGGCGCCTCGACCGGTGCCCACGAGGCCGTGGAGCTGCGCGACGGCGACCGGCAGCGGTATGGCGGCAAGGGTGTGCTCGGCGCCGTCCGCCATGTCAACGACGTCATCCGGCCCGAGCTGCTGGGCGCCGATGCGGTGGACCAGGTCAGCGTGGATCGACTGCTGATCGACCTGGACGGCACGCCGAACAAGGGCCGGCTCGGGGCCAACGCGTTGCTGGGCGTGTCCCTGGCCGTGGCACATGCCGCCGCCGATGCACTGGTGCTGCCGCTGTATCGGTACCTGGGTGGTGCCGGTGCACGGGTCCTCCCCGTGCCCATGGTGAACATCCTCAACGGTGGCAAGCACGCCATCGACTCGACCGACTTCCAGGAGTTCATGATCGTGCCGCTAGGCGCGCCAACGTTCCGCGAGGGCCTGCGCTGGTCGGCGGAGACCTTCCATGCCCTCGCCGCCCTGCTCCAGGAGCGCGGCTTCGCGACGACCGTCGGCGACGAAGGCGGCTACGCACCCAGCCTGGAAAGCAACGAGGCGGCCATCGCGGTCGTCATGGAGGCCATCGAACGTGCCGGCTTTGCGCCGGGCACGCAGATCGCCATCGCCCTCGACCCGGCCACCACTGAGCTCTACGCCGACGGCGCCTACACGCTGGCGCGCGAGGGCCGGACGCTGACGCCCGAGGAGCTCATCGGCTTCTGGCTGGACTGGCTCGACCGCTATCCGATCGTCAGCCTTGAGGACGGCCTGGCCGAGGACGACTGGGAGGCGTGGGTGGCACTGACCGAGCGAGCCGGCAGCCGGGTGCAGCTCGTTGGTGACGACCTGCTGGTGACCAACACGACCCGCCTGGCTCGCGCGATCGAGGAGCGCGCTGCCAACAGCATCCTCGTCAAGCTCAACCAGATCGGCACCCTGACCGAGACGATCGAGGCGGTCGAGATGGCCCACCACGCTGGCTGGACGGCGGTGATCAGCCATCGCTCCGGCGAGACGGAGGACACCACCATCGCCGACCTGGTGGTCGCGCTGAACACCGGCCAGATAAAGACCGGCAGCATGAGCCGCGGCGAGCGGATCGCGAAGTACAACCGCCTGCTCCGAATCGAGGAGGAGCTGGCCGATGCCGCCGAGTACGCCGGCCGGCGTGCGTTCGCGCAGCATCGATCGTTATCGGATGCCTGACGTCCTGGACGTGGGCGAGCAGCTGGCCGCGCTGTCGCGCGACGGTCACGCCTTCGGCGAGATCTTTCGCTCCCCGGCGGGATCGCTGAGCCTGACGGTAGCCGGCGACGACCATCGATTCGTGGACATCACCGAGGACCTGGGTGTCCTCGTCTTTTGGTCTCCGGCGCGATACGGCAACGCGCCGGCCGCGGGTTAGGACTCGGCCGGAGCCTCGTCGTCGGTTTTCGTCTGCTTCCGCCGACGGGCAGCGGCCGACTCGCGCGTCGCTCGCGTGACGGCGACCTTTGCCTTGCCGGCTGCGGTGCGCGGCCGATCCGCGGCTCGAGCGGTGGCGGCCTTCGATGCCTTGGCGGCAGCCACCTTCTTGCGCTGGGCGGTCTTCGTGGCTGCGGATCGCTTCTTCGGTCCTGACTCTGCCTGGGTCCCGTCGAGCAGGTGCGCGGCATTGGCCTTGGCCATCAGCCGGCTCTTGCGGCGGGCGGCGTTGTTGCGATGGATGATGCCCTTCTCGGCGGCGCGATCCAGGGCGCTGATGGCGGCCGTGACGGCCTCGGTGCCGTCGCCCTCGGTGCGGCCCAGCGCAATGGCGCTGGCGCGCTGGACGAGCGTCTTGGCCTCACTGCGCGTCCGTCGATTGACGGCGCGACGGCGATGCTCCTGGCGAACGCGCTTCAGGGCCTGCGGGGTGCGCGCGCCCTTCCAGGTGCGAGCCTTTCTTGCCACGTACGAACCTCGAATGGGAAAGCATGAAATGAGCGCCGGCAAACGTGCGGCGACTCGGCGGCGGAGTATATCACCGGGGGCCGTCGCGGCCAAACGCGGCGGCCTGGCGGATGGCCGGTGGAGCGGCCAGGACGTTCGTCGCTCGACAGGCGTGCCAACAACCGCCAGAATCCCCCCAGCACGCCGCCCTGGATTGCGAAGCGTGCAACGCTGCCGGGTGTTGCGGCGTCCAGGAGGGAACAGGCCTGTCGACGAACCGAACCGTAGTCCCGCCGCAGGGTTGGCCTGTCATCCTGCGCCAGCAATGAGCACGACGCATCGATGACAACGCTCACCGCTCTTGCCCGTCCACGCGTCCTGCTGCGCCCGGGGCCAATGCGCCGAGGCTTCCTGTTCGGCTTCGTGGCAATGCTGCTGCTGGGCCTGCTGGCCATCATCGGCGCTTCCGGCGCCATGGCGATCAGCCACGCCAACCGCGTCATGCCCGGCGTCAGCGTGGCAGGCATTCCCATCGGCGGATTGGACCGCGCCGCCGCCATCGAGCGCCTGGAGTCGCAGCTTCCTTCCCTGGATGACGGGACGCTCACGCTCCAGGTCGACGAGGTGGCGCGCAAGTTCCCGGTCGCCGACCTGCACCGCTCGTACGACCTCGACGCCACCGTCGACGCCGCCTTCGCCGTCGCCCGCAGTGGCAATCCGCTTGTCGATGGGGTGACCCGGCTGCGGACGCTGGCCCATGCAACCGCCGTTACCAGCGCCGGCGTCGTCCTGGATCCAGTGGCCCTGGATGAGATCGTGTCAGAGGTGGCCGCCGCCTACGACCACCCGGCCGCCGACGGTTCGGTGAAGTTCCGCAAGAAGGATGGCTTCGTCGCGGCGCCGGCGGTCGAGGGGGTCACCGTCGACGCCGCAGGCCTGGGCCTTGCACTCAACGCGGCGCTGGCCGACTCCCGCGGCGACGTGGCACTCGACGTTCCGGTCTCGCGCGAGGAGCCGGCGGTCAGCACACGCGACGCGCTGGCGGCGGCCATCTCCGCCAACTGGATGAGCTCGCAGCAGCTGAAGTTGACCGGCGGCGGGCTTCCCCTGAAGATCTCGGCCCCCAAGCTGGCGGCGCTTATCACCTTCGGGGAACTGCCGGATGGCGGCTGGGGCGCATCGGTGAACGAGAAGGCGCTGGCCAGGCTGCTGCGGCCCATCGAGGAGCGGGTGGCCGTGGCGCCACGCAATGCCTCCTTCGCGTGGGGTGGCAACGGAGCCGTCGGGTTCTTCCCAGGCGAAGCCGGTCGCCGGCTGAAGACGAAGGCCACCATCGGGACCGTCACGGCCGCTCTCCAGCAGCGTGCGGCAGGCTCGTTGAAGCCGAGCGCCCCGTTGGCGATGGGCGTCGTCGCTCCGGCGCTGACCAACGCCGAGGCGCGCGCCGCCGCACCGCAGATGGAGTTGCTCTCGACCTGGACGACCTACTACATCCCTGGCGACGGCAACTTCTGGGGCGCCAACATCAACATCCCGGCCCAGGACCTGAACGGCCGCGTGATCGCGCCGGGTGAGTGGTTCGAGTTCTGGCAGGGCATCGGCCCGGTCACCCTGGAGCGGGGGTACGGTATGGGCGGCGCCATCATTGGCGGGCGCTCGGTCGCCAATGGCGCGCTGGCGGGCGGCATCTGCTCAACATCAACCACCCTGTTCAACGCGGCGATGCGCGCCGGCCTCGAGATCGGCCAGCGAGTGAACCACTCGTATTACATCGATCGCTACCCGGTGGGCCTGGACGCAACCGTGTTCAAGACCGATTCGTACGAGACGGACATGACCTTCCGCAACGACATGGCCACTCCGGTGGTGATCCGCTCGTACACCGGCAACGGCTTCGTGCGATTCGATATCTGGGGCGTCCCCGACGGGCGCACCGTGTCCCTCTCGGCGCCGACCACGAGCAACCACGGTACGGCCATCGAGACGACGGTGGTGAACTCGAGCCTGGCACCCGGCAGCGCCGTTCGGGTCGAGTACCCGCACGACGGCTTCGACGCGGTGGTGACCCGCTGGGTACGCGATGCCAACGGCAACCTCCTCCACGAAAACACCTGGTACAGCCACTACCGGACCGTCAACGGCATCACCGAGGTCGGCCCGAAGCGGAGCTAGAACAGCCGACGGACCGATGAATCGGCGCCTTCCCGTGTTCAGCCTGCTTGCCGTGGCCTTGGCGGTCGCGGTCGCGGGGTGCGCTCAGGTCTACCGGTTGCCCACGCTGGCGAACGACGCAGGCTGGTGTCGCGAAATCGGCTACGGAGGCGTGTTGCGCGGCGATCCCGATGATCCGCGCGTCGCATGGGGAGAGTCCACGACCCGGACCAATGCCGTTGTCATCCGCAAGGACCTGATATGGCCAACCGGGTACACGGCCCGATTTGCGCCCGAACTCGAGATCCTCGATGAGACCCGCCAGGTCCGCTACGTCGCCGGGGAGACCATCCCCGGTGGGTGTACGACCGGTCCAGGCTTCCAGGGACCCATGTACGTGATCGAGGAGTAGCCCTGCCGCCATGCGCAGCGGCGTGACGGGGCGGTCGGCGGTCTCGCGACTTCTCATCGGATGAAGCCGGGGACGTAATCGGTCCGCTCGCCAGATCTTCTTATCAGGCGTGCATTGGGGGGTCGCACGGAGTCTACGGCGGGCCGGCGAGGGTCGAGATCCGCGGCATTCGTGGTCGGGATCCGATGCGGACGGGCACCTGACGGTGGATCGGCCCCCGAACGTCCTCCTGATGCACGCCTGAGAAGATCAGGGCCAGGAGGCCTAGCCCGCTAGACTCCTGCCCCGTGATCCCCCAGGACCGTATTCGCAACTTCAGCATCGTGGCGCACATCGACCACGGCAAGTCGACGCTGGCCGATCGGCTGCTGGAGATGACCCACACCATCGACAAGCGCCTGATGACCAGCCAGGTGCTGGACTCCATGGACCTGGAGCGCGAGAAGGGGATCACCATCAAGGCACGCGCCGTGCGCCTGCAGTACGACGCAGCGGACGGCCAGACTTACGCCCTTAACCTGATCGACACGCCCGGTCACGTCGATTTCACCTACGAGGTGAGCCGATCCCTGCAGGCCTGCGAGGGCGCGATCCTGGTGGTCGACGCCAGCCAGGGGATCGAGGCCCAGACGCTGGCCAACGTGCACCTCGCGTTCGCCCAGAACCTGGTGGTGATCCCGGTCATCAACAAGATCGACCTGCCCAGCGCCGATCCGGAGATGGTGATCGCCGAGCTGGAGGACACGCTTGCCATCCCGCGCGAGGAGGTGATCCTCGCGTCTGCCAAGGACGGGACGGGAGTCGACCAGATCCTGGAGGCCATCGTGCAGCGGGTGCCGCCGCCGCGCGGGGACGCATCGGCTCCGCTGCAGGCACTGGTCTTCGACAGCCATTACGACCAGTACAAGGGCGTGGTCGCCTACGTGCGCGTGGCCAATGGCACGCTGCACGACCACGAGCGCATCCGCTTCATGGCCACCGGCGTGGAGAGCGAGATCCTGGAGCTCGGCTACTTCCGGCCGCAGCCGGTTCCGACCCGCAGCCTGGCTGGGGGCGAGGTGGGTTATGTCGCATCGGGCCTGAAGAGCATTGCCGAGGCACGGGTGGGTGACACCCTGACCGATGCGGACAAGCCCGCACCCGAGCCGCTGCCGGGCTACCAGCAAGCGCTGCCGCTTGTCTTCGCGGGCCTCTACCCGATGCGCGGCGACGACTACCCGCTGTTGCGTGAGGCGCTGGACAAGCTGCACCTCAACGACGCCAGCTTCGTCTACGAGCCTGAGTCGAGCGTTGCCCTGGGTTTCGGCTACCGCTGCGGCTTCCTGGGCCTGCTGCACATGGAGATCGTCCAGGAGCGGCTGGAGCGCGAGTTCGACCTGGACCTGCTGGCCTCCGCGCCCAGCGTGGAGTACCGGGTGCGGCTGAACCATGTGGCTGACGAGGTGGTGGTCGACAACCCGGCCAAGATGCCCGATCCGGGCGAGATCGAGGCGATCAGCGAGCCATGGGTGGCGGCCCAGGTCATCACCCCGACCGATTACATCGGGCCGATCATGGAGCTGGTCACCGGCCGGCGCGGCCAGTTCGGGACAATGGAGTACCTGGACCCCAAACGCGTCAACCTGCACTTCGAGCTGCCGCTGGCCGAGCTGATCATCGACTTCTACGACCTGCTCAAGAGCCGCACCAGCGGCTATGCCAGCCTGGACTACCAGTACATCGGCTACCGGGAGGGCGACCTGGTCAAGCTGGACGTGCTGGTCAATGCCGAACCGGTGGATGCCCTGTCGCTGATCGTGCATCGGTCCAATGCCTACCGGCAGGGCAAGGCGCTGGTCGAAAAGCTGAAGGAGCTGATCCCGCGCCAGATGTTCGAAGTCCCGGTCCAGGCCGCGATCGGCTCGCATATCATCAGCCGCGAGACGATCCGGGCCATGCGCAAGAACGTGCTGGCCAAGTGCTACGGCGGGGACATCACTCGCAAGCGCAAGCTCCTCGAGAAGCAGAAGGAGGGCAAGCAGCGCATGAAGCGGATCGGCTCCGTGGAGATTCCGCAGGAGGCCTTCCTGGCGGTGCTGCGCATGAACGAGGCCTGAGCCTTGAACTTCGAGGAGTCGCTGCGGCTCTCGATCGCCCTGGGCCTCACCATCTTCCTGGTGCTGCTCCGGTTCGACTCCGACCGGATCATGCGCTCCGACTACTTCCGCTACCGCTATCCCTGGCTGGGACCGGTCAGCTACTACGGCCTGGTCGTCCTGTTCGCGATCGGCATCGCCATCATCCTGCCGAACGGTCGCGGGCACCTCTTCCTGACCCGTCCGGAGCCCGGGACGATGTTGCCGCTGGTGCTCGGCTTTGCGGCCGTGGGCATCCTGAACGCGGTCGCCTTCGCGTTCCGCTGGTACGGTGGCATTTCCCCGCTGCCCACCTCCCTGCTCCCGAGCCGGCTGCTCGGGGCAGGCGCCAGCGCGGTGGCCGACGAGCTGCAGTTCCGCTCGATCGTGCTGGGCATGCTCATCTTCGCCGGCATCGAGGCCGGCATCGCGGTCATCGTCCAGGCACTGCTCTACGGACTCGCCCAGCGGCGCCTGTGGCGCGAGCGGCAGTGGTACTTCCTCATCGGCTCCGTGATCCTCGGTTACGCCTGCGGCTGGGCCACCGTCCTCACCGGATCAGTGCTCCCGGCCATGGTCGGGCACTTCGTGGTGATAGCCGCCTTGTTCGCCTTCGCCGGAGGACGCCTGCGGCAGCGACCGATCTGAGAGGACTGCTCGCGGGAGATTCTTGGTCGCAACCGTCCATCGCGGTGCAGTTCCGCCGAGTGTCTCGATGCCTCCTGCCTGCGATGATGGCGGCGTGTTCGGCGTGAGCACTCCTGCGATGGGGAGCCACCACCTCTACGTCCACGTGCCGTTCTGCCGGCTGGTGTGCGCCTACTGCGACTTCGTGACCGTCGGCCGCCGGGCGGGTGACATCCCGCGTTACGTGGCCGCGCTCCGGCGCGAGCTGGCGCTGCGCCGGTCGCCCGGGGAGCTGGCGACCATCTATTTCGGCGGCGGCACGCCGTCGCTGCTCCCGGCTGACGCAGTCGAGGCCCTGATCCGATCGTCACTGGACCGATGGGCGGGCCACCCCACGGAGATCAGCCTGGAGGCCAACCCGAGCGGGCGCGAGGCGCCCGACTGGGACGGCCTGCGTGCAGCCGGGGTGAATCGCATCTCGCTGGGGGCCCAGTCCCTGCGCGATGCCGACCTGCGGGCGCTGGCCCGCGGTCACACGGCGGGCGAGGTGCGCAAGGCCTTCC